>CAJOQA010000229.1 GCA_905236465.1 uncultured Treponema sp. | reverse complement strand
TTATTTTTTTTTCTAGATACCATTCAACTTCGGACAATTTGAAACTGCCTCACTAGTAAAAATCTTTCATTTTGTTTACAATAGTCTGCATGAATCTTTTATCCGTAAACTCTCTAGCAAAAATTGGAAGGGAAGTCCCCCTTTTTACCGATGTTACTTTTGGTCTTGATGAAGGGGACAAGGTTGCCCTTATAGGCCGTAACGGGACTGGAAAAAGTACCCTCCTAAGCACAATAGCGGGGCTGCTTCCTGCTGATGAAGGAAAAGTTGTAATGAACAAGGAGTCCGGTTTTTCTTACCTAAGCCAGAACCCCCTTTTTGACACAAATGACACAATCCGCTCCCATATATTTAAATCTTCCTCCCCTAAGCTTTCTGTGATTAGGGCCTATCAAGAAGTTTGCGAAAAAATGGAAGGCGGGGTTACTTCTTCTTTGCAAAAAGAATTTGACGACTTGCATTTAAAAATGGATCAGGGAGACTTGTGGAATTATGATTCCCAAATAAAGAGCATCTTATCAGTTTTGGGCATTCACGACTTAGACCGCAAAATGAGCGAGCTTTCCGGAGGGATGGTAAAAAAAGTAGCTTTGGCCCAAGTTCTTGTTGAGGATACAAAGCTGTTGCTTCTTGATGAGCCTACAAACCATCTTGATGTTACCACAATATACTGGTTGCAGAATTATCTTGCAAAGACAAAAAGGGCCCTTTTAATGGTTACCCACGACCGGTATTTCTTAGATGCAGTTTGCAATAACATTTATGAGCTTGCACGGGCAAAAATAAAAACCTACCATGGTAATTACTCTGAATATCTTGAAAAAAAAGAAACGGAAGCGCAAATAGAAGCCAATACAGAGCGGAGAATTGAATCCGTCCTTAGGGTTGAGCGGGACTGGCTTATGAGGGGACCCTGCGCTCGGGGAACTAAAGCAAAGGCTAGGATCCAACATGACATGGCTTTAATCAACCGCGAAAAATTCCAGTCAGACAAGGGCTTTACCTTTGAGGTAGCGGGCAGAAGGCTAGGCGGTAAGATTCTTGAGCTCCATAATATAAGCAAAAACTTTAGCAAGGGTTATGCAGAAAGTTCTACCCCCGTATTAAAGAATTTTTCCTATAACTTTAGCAAGGGTGAAAAAATTGGGGTTTTTGGCAATAACGGGTCTGGTAAATCAACCTTGCTTAACATTATAACCGGCCAGCTTGCCCCTGACAGTGGCAGCGTAGTAAAGGGGGAAAATACCCACATCGCCTATTATCAGCAAAATCCAATCTTCAAAGATCCAGAAATAAGCGTCCTAGAATATGCCAAGGAAGCTGCTGAAGTTATGAAGATGAATGATGGAACCAGCCTTTCCGCTAGCCTCTTTTTAGACCGCTTTGGTTTTGAGGGAAAAATCCAACATTCACCTGTAAAAAGTTTAAGCGGCGGGGAGCGTAAAAGGCTTTATCTAGTCCGCCTGCTCTTATCCGCCCCAAATTTCCTGATTTTGGATGAGCCCACTAACGACTTTGACATATTTACGATGAATATCCTAGAGAATTTCCTTACAGGATTTTCAGGCTGCCTTTTGATAGTAAGCCACGACCGGTACTTTATGGACAAAATTGCAGATACAATGCTGATTTTAGAAGATGACGGCTCAGTTTCCGGTTATGTCGGCAAATGCTCTGAATATTTACAGTACCGTGATATGCTTGAAGAGGAAAAAGCTAAGTCCAAAGAAAATCAGGTAAAGGAAAAGGCCAAAAGTGAAATAAAAAATCCCCCTGAGAAAAAAAAGAAAAGGTCCTTTAAGGAAGAGCAGGAGTTTAAGCTCTTGGAAAAAGAAATAGAAGATCTTGAAACAAAAAAAAGTGAGCTTGAAGAATCTATGGCCTCCCCTGATTTTTCAGTTTCTTCCCTTGCCGGAAAAGAATATGCGCAAGTAGAAGAAAAACTGCAAGCTGACTATGACCGGTGGGAAGTGCTTGCGGAACTCGGCTGACAAAAATTTGTTTTTTCACTATAATTGCTTTTATGGCTTTTTTGAACAACCCTGACGGTCAGTCAGATTTTGAGATATGGCGCTATCAAAATATTTTATGTAAGGATTTTCCTGATTTTTTGGAAGACTATATCCGTCTGCCCATAATGAGAAGGCTGGGCGGAGTAGGCCTTTTGTGTGGAACTGATTGGACTCCGCTTTTTCACAATAAGTTCTTTTACTCAAGGCTGGACCATTCAATAGGGGTTGCCCTTATAGTTTGGAATTTTACCAGAGACAAAAAGCAGACCTTAGCTGCTCTTTTTCATGATATTGCAACCCCTGCCTTTAGCCATGTCAATGACTTTAGAAATGGGGATGCCTTGCTTCAAGAGAGCACGGAGAAGTCCACAAAGCAGATTATAAATGATGATGTAGAACTTAGCGAACTCTTGTTCAAGCAGGGTATCTACAAGTACGAGATAGACGACTACCACAAGTTTCCCATAGCAGACAATGACCTGCCAGGCCTTAGCGCTGACCGCCTAGAATATATGTTTCCGAGCGGTGCTGCCCTAGATGGAATTTGGACAATGGACGACATTGAAACCCTCTACAAGGATATAACGGTTTTAACAAATGAAGCAGGGCAACCGGAACTTGGTTTTAAAAGTGAAATTGCAGCGGTGCAGTATACAAAGCGTTTCCTTAAGACCAGCCATATCCTGCAGTACAATGAAGATAAAGTTGCTATGCAGATGCTAGCTGATATTTTGACAATGGCAATTGATAAGTCTTATATCAGCGAAAAAGAGCTTTATGTTCTTGATGAAGAATACATAATTGCTTCCTTTGATAAAATAGCAGCTTTGGGAACCGATCCAGCTTTTACCCGCCTTTACCATACTTTCCGTCACATGAAAACGGTGCAGCATACAATGGAACCTTTGCAAGACGCTTACTGCATAAGTTTAGAAGTAAAGAAAAGATTTGTTGACCCCTTAGTTTTAAGCGGTGG
>CAJOQA010000228.1 GCA_905236465.1 uncultured Treponema sp. | reverse complement strand
CGAGCAAAACTTTGAATACGTCCACTACTTTACACAGGCTATCAGGGCCCATGTTCTTTACCATATTGATGTTGACTATGTTGTAAAAGACGGGCAGGTCCAGATTGTAGATGAATTTACTGGCCGTATTCTTGAAGGGCGTCGCTACGGGGACGGTCTGCACCAGGCAATAGAAGCTAAAGAGCATTTAAAGATTGCCCAGCGTAACCGTACACTTGCAACAATCACTTTCCAAAACTACTTCCGCATGTACACAAAGCTTTCCGGCATGACAGGAACTGCCGCGACCGAAGCTGTGGAATTTAGCAAAATTTATCACTTAGACGTAGTAGCAATTCCCACAAACAAGCCTGTCGCCCGCATTGATGAAGATGACGAAGTATATCTGAACGAAAGCGACAAGTGGACAGCCATTGTAAAAGAAGTAGGAGAAGCCCATAAAAAGGGGCAGCCAGTTCTAATTGGTACTGTTTCCGTTGAAAAATCCGAGCATTTAAGCGCAATGCTTACTAGGGCTGGAATCAGACACGAGGTTCTAAACGCAAAGAACCATGCCCGCGAAGCAATGATAATTGCAGAGGCAGGTGCTAAGGGAGCAGTAACGGTTGCAACAAACATGGCTGGTCGTGGTACTGATATTAAGTTAGGTGGCAGCCCTGAAATGAGGGCTCGCAAGAGGGTTGGAACAGAAGCTAGCCAAGAACAGTACGAGGTAGCCCTAAACGAAGAAAAGGGCAAGTGGCTCAAAGACTATGAAGAAGTAAAAACTTTAGGCGGACTCTACGTAATAGGTTCAGAACGCCACGAAAGCCGTCGTATAGACAACCAGTTACGTGGTCGTTCAGGTCGCCAGGGAGACCCAGGACGGTCAAAGTTCTACATTTCAATGGATGACGATTTAATGAGGCTCTTTGGCGGAGAGCGCATGAAACGTATCATGAAAAGCGTTGGCATGGAAGACGGAGAGCCAATCAACCACCCAATGCTTAACCGGTCAATAGAAAAAGCCCAAAAGAAGGTTGAAGAGCGTAACTTTGAAATAAGAAAGAACCTCTTGGACTTTGACGATGTATTGAACCAGCAGCGCGAATTCATCTACGACCAAAGGGATCAAATCCTAAGCGATGATGACTTAAGCAGCCGCGTAATGGAAAATACAAGGCAAACACTGCAATCTATTTTTGCTGACTACGAAAAAAAATCCAGGCACACGAAGGGCACAGGCCTACAGTCAGCCTTGGTTGACCAACTGCACAACTCTTTTGGACTTACCGTTCCTTATGACCAGTTAAACATAGAGGGTGTGGAAAAACTTTTGGAAGAAGATATACAGCAAAAGGAAATGCTTGTAGGAAAGCCCAATTTCAATATGTTTATCCGCTACCAGTACGTGCAGATGATAGACAAAAAGTGGCTGGATCAGTTGGAATTCCTAGATGGTTTGCGTGAAGCCGTGTACTTACGCTCTTACGGCCAAAAGCAACCCCTTACTGAATACAAGATAGACGGCTTTAACCAGTTTGATGCCATGCTGGATTCTATCCGCGACGGAGTTGAAAGTCGTATATTTAAAGTTAAAATTCAGATTCAGGGACCAGGGGCTCCAGTACGCCCCCAAAGTCAGCCCAAACAGATGACAGCTAGCCACGAAGAGGCCCCTTCAGCAATAGCTCCCCGGCAGGCATTTAATGCAAATGCCTCTCGGCAGGCTGCCCAAAACTCAGCAATGAGGTCTGCAAGGCAAGGTCAAAGTGTTACAGTTGTAAGAACCATGCCAAAGGTCGGTCGTAACGATCCCTGCCCATGTGGTTCAGGCAAAAAGTTCAAGAACTGCCACGGTCGCAATGCTTAAGTTGCCCTTAAAATAAATCAGAGAGAGGTGACGATGTTGGAAGTTTTGAATTTAGAACAGGCATTAGGCTTTCTTGGGGGAGAAAAGGACCTCCTTGCTGAACTGCTTAAGGCCTTCGTAAATAGCAGACCCTTTGCAGAGGAGACCCTTATTCAGCTTGAAAAAGAAAACAAGTTGGAAGCTGCCAAGTACATACACTACTACAAGGGGGCTGCAAGACAAATTGGGGCTGAACGCCTTGCCCAAATAGGCCAAGCCCTAGAAGATGAGCTTAGGGGAAGAACGGAAACTGATTTAGACCTATTAACCCAGTCCTTTCTTACCACCTATAGCGAAGCTTTGGCAGCAGTAAAAGACGCCCTAGAAATTTTGTAGCCCTTTATAGGCTGCAAAAAAGTTTTCTTTCATTGCCCCGCACAAGGCATCAAGGGGCAGGTTTCTGATTTCACCGGCCCTTTTGTATATGGCCTCTATCTGACTTACGGGGGTAAAAGTTTGCCCCCGTAAAGTCTGGTAAGGGGCATCTGTTTCTAAAAGCAAGCGGTCTAGCGGCAGTTTTTCAAAACAAGCAAGGCTTTTTTTGTTTCCCTTTATAAGCGCATTTCCAAAAGAAAAGTAGCCATTTATTTTATGAGACAGCAAAGATTCAGCTTCTTTTACCCCAAACGCAAAGGAATGAAAAACCACCGCCGGCAAGCTAGCAAGCTCCTTAGCGTAAGAAAACAAAATATCAAGGGCCTTTCTGTCATGCAAAACAAGGGGAACTTTATATTTTAAGGCTAAATCAAGACATATTCCCCAAGCCTTTTTTTGTTTCTCAAAATTAAGTTTAAATTCAGGACTAAATAGGTCAAATCCTGTCTCCCCCACAGCGCAGATTCTTTTTTCTTCAAGCAAACATTTTAAAAAGGCAGCATTTTCTTCAAGGCTAGCCCCAAAGTCTGGCTTTTGCGGGTGAAGGCCAAAAGCAGGGAAAATGTTTTTAGAAACAGATGAAAGCAAGGCTTCCATCTCTAAGAATTCACTTTTAGAATGGGCACAAGAGACAGAAAAAGTATTTGTTAAAGCTTTGTTTTTTTCATAATTAAAACATTGTATTATATGAAGATGCGCATCACAAAAAATCATTTTAATCTTTTCCCCAAGCAAAATTCCTTCATTTTTGCTAAAAACTTTTTTTTACTTGCCGAAATACTAGTAAGTGCAGAAAGTTTAACGGAATTTAGGAGAGTATTCAAGCAAACTTTCCGCAAGGACTAATAGGAATAATTGAGGGGAATTAAGGAGCTTAATTATGGGAACTTATTCATTAAAAAGCCTTGGCAACAAAAATGATTACGTTACGATTGTACGTGAAATGGAAGACGGTTATGTAGTCCGCATAGTACGTGACCAAGATGGTTACAATGATATTCAGACAGACTACATTTCAAAAACTTTGTTTGAAAGTTGTGTTCGCACAGGTTATATAACAAAGCTGGACACAGCAGAAGACAGAATGGCTGCAAACGCATAAAAAGCAAAAAGTTGTCTTTAAGTTTTTTTTCAATCTTTTAGACAACTTTTTTTATTTTAGTAAACTTGTTTTTTCTCTTTTTTAAATTATAATAAAAGATAATCATAAAAGTAAAATTTCTTTCTAAAAGTGCTTTATCAAAAAAATCGTGAAAATACTTTTTTAATCTATTTTTTGTATTTAGGGGGAAATTTATGAGTAAAAAATTTATAACTCTTTTTCTTTCGTTTTTCATCTTTTTAGATTTCTCTTTTGCTAAGAAGGAAGACAATTTTTCACTAGAAGGCACTTGGACTTTTGAATTCACAAACAATTTTAAATCATGCACTTTAAAAGGTGATAAGGTTGTAAATAACAGCGATGAAGATGACACCTATTACTTAATACTAGTATTTTCAAAGTATAAATATTCCGGTGGCAGAATATACGGATATCCTGTTATAGAAAACTACCAATCACCTTCTCTAAAATCTGGTTGGCAAAGAACAAACACAAGCGTTACAGGCGATCTAAGCCATGAGCAGCCACCTACAGGCACATATTATCCAGTAGTACTTGTTACAACTTTTGAAAAACAGATTTTGGATTATCTTACCTTTCCAAACACCTTCTACTACAAAAACCCAACTGAAGATACAGTTTCTTCCTTAAAAAGCCAAATGGATTACGCACAAAGACAGATGAAAATATACGATAGTTTGTATTATTCTACCAGAGGCGATAAAACAAGTGTTATACAAGCCTCTAGAGAATGGTCAAATAAGTATTACTCATTAAAAAAAGAACTTATAAGCCTCCGCTACTATCCAGACGATTACAAACCTATTCACTACCATATTGAAGAAAAATCATACTCAGAATATGCAAAGTCAACTTACACACCATCTCCAAGCTATAGCTATACACCAAGTACTACTTATTCTGACCCCTTATATTCTTCTGACTATTCAGACTATTCAAATTCATCAAATTCATCTTCAGGCTCCCAGATGCATAAGGTTAGGGAAGTTTGCAAATATTGTCACGGAACAGGGGTGGACTCTTCAAAAGAGGTAACAGCAAATTATGCAGGCAGCAGCTACAAACCCTACTGTGCAACCTGCAAAGAATACACGTATCCTCACTACCATAAAAATTGCATTATCTGTCAAGGATCTGGCTATACAGAAAAATGGAGTTATTAGGGGACATTGAAAAACTTCACTTTTACTGCTATACTTTGCAAATCAGATACTTTTTTCAGAGGAATTATTATGGCAGACCAAAAAGATTTGTTCCGCTCGATTGTAGCATCAGCATTAAATACTTTTATCAAACAAAAGGGAATAGAAAGTGAAGAAATAAAAGCGGAAAGTCTCCGCGTAGAAAACCCTCCAAAACCAGAGATGGGGGATATTGGGGCTCCAATGTTTACTTTTGCAAAAAGCTTAAGGATGGCTCCCCCACTTATAGCAAAAGAAATTGCATCTATAATAAACGCAGAAGACCATAGCTCTTTAGGACAAATAGATGCGGTAGGTCCCTACGTAAACATCAAGTTAAATAAGGCCAGTGCTGCTTTAGATATTCTTAAAAACATTCTAAATCTGGCAGATGACTACGGAAGTTTAAATGCTGAGGGTAAAAAAATACTAGAGGGACGCAAAGTAATGGTTGAATACTCAAGTCCCAACACAAATAAACCCTTGCATTTAGGTCACCTAAGAAACGATGCCTTAGGCGAAAGTGTCAGCAGAATCCTAAAAAAAGCAGGTGCCCAAGTTTTTCGCACAAACATCATCAATAACCGTGGCATCCATATCTGCAAAAGTATGTTGGCTTATAAACTTTTTCATGAAAGCAAGGGAGATACACCTGAAAGCTTAGGAATTAAGGGAGACCACTTTGTAGGTCAGTGCTATGTTGAATTTGATAAGTATTCAAAGGAGCACCCCGAAGCTTTAAAAGAAGCTGAAGATATGCTGATAAAATGGGAAGCAGGAGACGCAGAAATCCGAGCCCTTTGGCAAAAAATGAATGACTGGACCCTTAAAGGAGTTCAGCAAACTTACGACAGAACAGGCGTTGGTTTTGAAAAGCTCTACTTTGAAAGCGACACCTACCTTTTGGGAAAAGAAGTTATACAGAAGGGACTTGACCAAGGCATTTTCTTTAAAGCAGAAGACGGCTCTGTCCGCATAGATGTTACTGAAGTAACTGGAAAAACAAAAGAAGGTGAGGACCACACAAAAGTACTCCTTCGCTCAGACGGAACATCTGTTTACATCACGCAAGATATAGGAACCGCTATAAAAAGACACGAGGATTGGCCCTACAACCAAATGGTTTATGTTGTTGCAAGTGAGCAGATATTCCACTTTAAAGTTCTCTTCTATATATTACGTAAGCTAGGCTTTGACTGGACAGAAAAGCTTTACCACCTAAGCTATGGCCTGGTAAACTTGCCATCTGGTCGCATGAAAAGCAGGGAAGGAACAGTTGTTGATGCAGATGATCTTATAGATATCCTCCAAAAACAAGCCTTAGATGCAATAAAAGAAAGGGGCAGAGACGAAGAGGTAGGAGACAGCAAGGGAGTTGCAGAAAAAGTTGCTCTTGCTGCCCTACACTACTACCTGCTTCAGGTAAGCCCCGTAAAAGATATGCTCTTTAACCCAGAAGAATCCCTTTCCTTTAACGGAAACACAGGTCCATACCTACAGTACATGGGTGCCCGCATAGCTTCAATTTTAAGAAAAGCTACAGAATCCTTCTTATCCGCAGACACTTCAGATCAAGCCCTATCCCTGCTGACTCACGAAAGCGAATGGGAACTGATAAAGGCTTTAGGTCGCTTCCCCCAAGTTGTAGAAAAAGCTGCGACAGACCTTGACCCCAGCCAGATGACTTCATACATCTATGAGCTTAGCAAAGCCTTCTCTGCCTTCTATAGGGACTGTCCAATTATGGGTATAGCAGAAGAAAACAAGACACTTGCCTGCGCAAGGTTAACTTTATCTGAATGTACCCTTAAAGTATTAAAATCAGCAATGGACTTGGTACTTGTCCCCTACGTAGATAAGATGTAAATCAGCTTAAAACTATCTAACAGAACGTTATGGAAAGTTTATCTTGAAGTTTATGACTGACTATGCTAAACTTTCCATATGTTTTATAAAAAATACCTAGCAGCCTTTTGCTTTGTGGCAGTGTGTTTTTCCGCCTGCAGCAAAAGTCAGGTTGCTGATAATAACAAAAGCGATAATTCTGAAAACGAAATAGAAGAAATAGAAGAAATTCCAGAGATGTTGGTAACTGTTGAAAGTTCATCCTCAACTTTGGACTCTGTGATGCTAGGCGGGTCTTTGTGGACACTTAACAAAGATGGGTACATGGATTGGCTACGCGACATGCCTGCGGGAACAAGGGTGGGGGCCTACAAAAACACAGATGCAAACGAAAGTTACCCTGCAGAAATCAGGCGCGATGCCCTGCGCACTTCCGACTGGAGCAGAAGGAATTTTGTCCATATAGTATACGATTCAAATGAATACTGGGTACAAGAAATCTTTATTGCAGTAGACGCTAAGCCAGCAATTGTCATTGAATCGGGAACCCCCTTATTCAGCGAGCCTAGTACAGAAAGCAAAGCTGAACGCTGGCTGGGACAGGGGACCCTCATAGCAGTTTCAAAAAAACGACCTGAAAATCATTCATTTTTACAAGCAAGCGCCTATGTCAGCGACTACGGCTTGGTTCCCAACCGCTTTATAGAAAGCTCAAAAGTAAGCACTAACGCAGATGATATTACAGCTATGCAGCTTTACGCTAAGTTGCATCAAGTAAACGGTGAGGGCTTCTGGGTTATACAAGACATGGCTGTACGGGGAGAACTGGAAGATATAATCAACCGGCTTAGTACTAGTGCAAAAATAAAGGAGAAGGTCAGCAAAAAATGAAAAAAAAGATACTCTTAAGTTTTATTTTATTTTCACTGTTTTCCCTTAGCATTTTTGCAGAGGAAAATACAAGTGGTACCCACACAGTTGCGGCCGTTATGATGCAAGAAGGCGGAGCTATATGGATGCAAAACCAAAACGGCATAATGATGTGGAACGCAAGTTTGCCTCAGGGGACAAAACTTGAAATGTATGTCAGTGACCAAACAGATTTTCAGGGAAACAGCCAGCCGCTTACAGTCACCGCCTGGACAAACAGCAACGGGACTTCTACAAAAAATACCTTTACTAAAGTCCGCTACCAAAACAGTGATTTTTACGTAATAAGCAACAGGCTCTCTCAGGCTGACCAACCTGGCAAAATAAGTGTCGCTTGCGCCGTCTACACAAAGCTGGATTTTCTTTCTGTAAAAAACAAGTCCCTGCCCAAAGACACCTTTGTCTGCATAGGTAACACATTTTCTGTCGCTGAAAACATAGATTTTACTGAAATCACCTACTTTGACTCTCTAAATTTTTCAACTATTACAGCCTATGTACTAGCAGAAAAGGTAGAGGCAATAAAATAATTAAACAGGGGCTTTCCAACCCCTTGTTCTTTTTATTATATTATAATATATGAATCAAGAACTTATATTACGAAAAACCGCAAGAGATAATAAAGAACTTTTCAAAGATCCCGAAGCCATAATAAATACAGCAATGGAATTTCAGCAGTTGCTGATGCTTTACGAAAGTGGCATAAAACAGGTGACTACAAAGCTGGAAATACTAGAGGATGAATTCCAAAGCAAGCACGAGCGCACCCCTATAGAAACAATAACAAGCAGAATTAAAGAACCTTTAAGTATTGCAGAAAAGTTGCAGCGTAAGGGCTTAGCAGTTACAATAGACAATATGGTCAACAAATTATACGACATTGCAGGGATACGGGTAACCTGCCCCTTCATCAGTGATGTTTACCATGTAACGCAGATGCTTTTGTCACAAGACGATATAACGCTGATAGAACTTAAAGATTATATTAAAAATCCCAAAGAAAGCGGTTATAGGAGCCTGCATGTAATAGTAAAGGTTGGAGTCTACTTTAGTGACCAAAAAAGGGAGATCCCCGTTGAAATCCAAATCAGGACAATAGCCATGGACTTTTGGGCTAGCTTAGAGCATCAGTTGCACTATAAAAAGGACTACCCCATGCCAGCAAATATAAAAGAAGAACTTAAATCAATAGCGGAGACAATCTGCGCGAATGATGAGAGGATGCAAAAGCTTGCAACTAACATCCCAGGTTTTAAGGTATACAATTCAGCAACAGGTGACTGAAAAGATGCTTTTTTAGCAAGTTCACCTTGTAATATGCCTTCTTTTACACTATAATTTATCTTATGTTTGCACAATTGACAGTAGGATTAAACATAGTAACACTAATTCTCTTGCTGTTTATCTTGTACAAAGTCAAGTCCTCTATTGACCAACAGACCAACTATGTTTTGTTTGGTCGCGTCTTATATGCAACAGCTTTCTTTTCGGCCCTAGCCTTAGTAGAAGTTTTTTTAGCTAGCAGAAGCGGAAAAATCTTCTTAATCCTTCACCTGAATGCAGAGTGTATACGGTCAGGGTTTTCTGGGATAATCTCTTGCTTGTGGTTCATCTACATTCTAAGTGACAGCGATAAAAACAGGCGGTGGATTTATCACAAAAAAAACTTTTATATAATCCTGTTGCCGGCATATATTTTCGGAATTTTCACCTTCATTGGTATTGGCAAAGGGCTTGTTGTAGGCATAGACATGGAAAACGAGGACTTAGTAAAGGGGCCCTTCTTTTCAGCGCAGGCAATAATAACTTACGGCTATTACACAGCAGCTTCATTCATAACATTATTAAGATTGCTTCAAGGTAAATTTTCAAAATCCACAAAGGTAACAAAGACACTTTTTGTCCTTCTCCCCATGACAGCGGGCATTATCCACATGCTTTTTCCCCAGCTAGTTGTAATCTGGACAGGGTTGGCCATCTTGCTTGCCATGGAATACATTGATTTTCAGGAAGAAAAGGTTTCACATGACGGTCTGACAAAGCTTAATAACAGAAGGTCTTTTGATTCCTTCCTCAAGCAGAGCATTACGGGACAGTATTTCAGCGTATACCTTTTTATGATTGACATTGACTACTTCAAGCACATAAACGACACTTACGGGCATCTTGAAGGAGACAATTCTCTTATAGAGGTTTCAAGGACCTTGCAATATCTGTGCTCAGAAAAAAAAGCCTTTCTAGCCCGCTTTGGTGGGGATGAATTTGCAATAATCCTGATGAACGCAAGTTTGCATGAGGCACAAGACTTTAAAAATGAAATTTATTTGATTTTTGCTTCTAAAGATGATATGCGGACATCTGACGGTAGAAGTTACAGGATCCACATAAGTGCGGGCTTTGCAAGGGCAAATTCCGCAAATATAGAAGAAATCTTAAAAAATGCGGACGAAGCCCTTTACATAGAAAAAGAGAAAAACCACATAAATCTTAAGCATATTTTATGAAAACTTAAAAATCGATATTACACCAAAACTTGCTAGCATCATAATCAGCCCTGCAAGAATTACACCAGCCATTACAGAAAAAACAGTTTCCTTAAAGTTCATATCAAGAAGGCTTGCCCCTAGGCTACCTGTCCAAGCACCGGTTCCTGGAAGGGGAATCCCTACAAAAAGCAGTAAGGCTACAAAAAGTCCGTGCCCCGCTTTTTGCTGTAGGGTTTGACCTGCTTTACTGCCTTTTTTTAAGCAGAATGAAAAAAACTTGCCTATAAATTTCTTATCCTGCCCCCACTCTAAAATTTTTCGTGCGAACAAATAAATAAAGGGAACCGGAATCATATTCCCCACAATGCAAAGAAGATAGGTAAAAATCAGTTGTAAAGGCTTGTCTGTAGGCATAAGGCCCCAGGCAGCTGCTATAGGGATTGCACCGCGAAGTTCAATCAAGGGAACCATGGAAATAAAAAAAACCGCAAGATACTGTAAAAGCATAGGGGAATTATACTGATAAAAGGCGGGGAATTCAAGTGTGAGAATTTTGCCTCTTGCTATTGAAAAAATTTAAAATAAGGAGTATATTTTATAGTAAAGAATTCTTTTTTTGGGAGATAAATATGGCAGACGTAAAGGTTGCTATCAATGGTTTCGGTCGCATTGGCCGCTTGGCTTTCCGCCAGATGTTTGATGCTGAGGGTTATGAAGTAGTTGCTATCAACGACCTCACAAGCCCAAAGATGCTTGCTCACCTTCTTAAGTATGATACTGCACAGGGTGGTTATGCTGGAAAAATCGGTGAAGGAAAGCACACCGTAGAAGCACACGATGGTGAAGGCGAAGATAACTACATCGTAGTAGACGGAAAAAAGATTGTTATCTACAAGTGCAAGGGACCAGATGCTGCTAATCTTCCTGCTTGGGGAAAGATTGGTGTTGATGTTGTTCTTGAATGCACAGGTTTCTATGTTTCAAAGGCAAAGTCAGAAGAGCACATCAAGGCTGGTGCAAAGAAAGTTGTTATTTCAGCACCTGCTGGAAATGACCTTCCAACAATCGTTTACAATGTAAACCACAAGACACTCAAGCCAACAGATACAGTTATTTCAGCTGCTTCTTGTACAACAAACTGCCTTGCTCCAATGGCAAAGGCTCTTAATGACTACGCTCCAATCCAGAGCGGTATCATGAGCACAATCCACGCTTACACTGGTGACCAGATGATTCTTGACGGTCCACAGAGAAAGGGTGATCTCCGCCGCTCACGCGCAGGTGCTCAGAACATCGTTCCAAACAGCACTGGTGCTGCAAAGGCTATTGGTCTTGTTATTCCTGAATTGAATGGCAAGCTCATTGGTTCAGCTCAGCGTGTTCCTGTACCAACAGGCTCTACAACAATTCTTACTGCTGTAGTAAAGAAGGCTGGAGTAACAAAAGAAGACATCAATGCTGCAATGAAGGCTGCTGCTACAGAAAGCTTCGGTTACAACGAGGACGAAATCGTTTCTTCTGATGTAATCGGAATGCGCTATGGCTCACTCTTTGATGCAACACAGACAATGGTTTCTCAGATTTCTGATGACCTTTATGAAGTACAGGTTGTTTCTTGGTACGACAATGAAAACAGCTACACTTCTCAGATGGTCCGCACAATTAAGTACTTCTCTGAATTGAAATAGTTCTTAATTAGTCTAGTAACTAAAAACTCCGCTTCGGCGGAGTTTTTTTTATGTTATTTTAAAAGGCATGGTGAGGCTACATAGAGGTGAAACAGCTGTGGGTTGGAAATGTTGTTGCTAGTTTTTAGCCAGCTTATTCGGCTGATCTTTTTAAAACCAAACTTTCGCTAGAAATTTTTTGCCTAGTGTACACTAGGCAAAGGTATTGAAAAATACCTTTGGCGCAAAACATCGTTACACTTGTTTTGCGCCAAAAAGTTGTGGTCGAGAGAATGGTATGTTATTCAGTTCAATAACCTTTTTGGGATTTTTTCTCCCAATTGTAATTATTATTTATTTTGCGCTTCCGCAGAGAGTATACAAAAACGCAGTTCTCCTTTTAGCAAGCCTATTGTTTTATGCCTGGGGTGAACCTAAGTTTGTTCTTCTTATGGTTGCTTCTATTCTGTTTAACTATAACATGGGGCTTATCATAGCTGACAATAAGGAACATAGCAGGAAAATCCTGATTTTTTCTATCCTTGTTAATCTGGGGCTTCTATTCATCTTTAAATATCTTGGTTTCTCTTGTAAAATCATAAATTACATAATCGGGGCCCTACATTTAAAAAATTTAGAAGAAATAAACCTGCTGCTTCCCATTGGCATTTCATTCTACACCTTTCAGGAAATAACCTATCTTGTTGATGTATACAAGGAGCCCTACCTGTCCCAGAGAAATGTTCTTAACTTGGGCTTGTACATTACATTCTTTCCACAGCTTATTGCAGGCCCTATAGTCCGCTATCACGACATAAATCAGCAAATTGAAAAGCGCAGGGAAAGTTTTGAAAATCTCTATATAGGTTTTCAAAGATTCATACTAGGTCTTTCCAAAAAAGTTCTGATTGCAAACAATATGGCTTTTGTCTGTGATTCCATCTACGATGCAGATATCTTTTCTTATGGAACAGTGGCAGCCTGGATTGCCGCAGTCTCCTATGCCTTACAAATATATTACGATTTTTCAGGCTATTCTGACATGGCCATCGGGCTTGCAAAGATTTTCGGCTTTGATTTGCTTGAAAACTTTAACTTTCCGTATGCGGCAACTTCAATTACAGACTTTTGGAGGCGGTGGCATATTTCCCTTACTAACTTTTTTAGGGACTATGTTTATATTCCCCTTGGCGGGAACAGGAAGGGGCCAAAGCGGACGGTTCTTTACAGAATATTCGTATTTTTTCTGACTGGCTTGTGGCATGGGGCTTCATTCAATTTTATTATTTGGGGACTCTTGCACGGTTTTTCTATGCTTATTGAAAGATTCCTTAAGCTTGACAAAAAGAGTAAGGAGTCAAAAATATTTTCTGCATTTTACAGAATTAGCTCTTTAGTAATCATCATTTTGTTTTGGGTGCTTTTTAGGAACGGAACAAAGCAGACAATCAAACTCTATCTTAAAATGTTTGGAATAAATTATTCGCGCTTTTTCACTTTTCATCCGGTTGTAAGCACAGCACTTTATTGGTTCAATGTAGATGTAAAATTCTATATTATACTTGCGACAGCCGTTCTGTTCGCATTTCCTTGGTGGAAGAAAATAAAGCTTTCTACTAATCAAGCCATTCAAACTGTGGCAGCTCTTCTAAAAAGCCTTGCACTTGTCACACTGCTATGCCTCTGCTTCTCTTTTCTTGCAAACAATACATACAATCCTTTTATATATTTTAGGTTTTAATTATGAAAAAAATAGTCCACTATTCATTTGTCAGTTTAGTTTTTCTGGCAATTCTTTTTCCTATTGCAAAGTTTAATAAAAAGGGAACGGTTTCCCAAAAGGAAAATCGCACTTTAGCAGAAAAACCTGACAGTCCCTTTAAGTTTTCAGGATACGACGCTTATTTTCAAGACAGATTCGGAGGAAGGAATCGTCTTGTAGCTATTGCAAATTTTATTGACTACTCTGTATTTCACAAGCAGATAAAAAACAGCCGTGCATTTAAGGGGAAAAACGATTGGTTCTATTATATTGATTCAAAGGATGGAAACAACCTAAATGATTTTTATAAAAAGAACCTGCTTACAAAAGCAGAGCTAGAATCGTTTCGGAATTCAGTCAGGGAGACTGCTCAATGGTGCAAAGACAATGATATAAAATACTTGTTTGTTATTGGACCTAACAAACATTCAGTTTATCCGGAAAACTATATGGAAGAGCGGCCGGAAGGAATAACAAGAGCAGACCAAATGATTTCAGTTTTTAAAGAACTAGGAGCCCCCTGCGTGTTTCCCAGGGATTTTTTAATTTTGCAGAAAGACAAGAATGAAGCCCCCCTCTATTATGAGACAGATACGCACTGGAATAATCTTGGAGCTTATTATGCTTTTGTTAAGATTCAAGAGGAACTTGCAAAATTATTCCCCAATACAGACTTCCCGAAAATTGACTATGATTTTTCTGTCGACTACAGTGAAAGTGCAGGAGACATTCTTCCCATGCTGGGAATAAAAACGGCAAAATCCACGCAGGTTACCGCTACCCCCAAAAATGGAACTTTTTCCGACTACTTTGAATATGTAAAAGATGAAGGAAGGGAAGGAGTAATCACAAACGGAAAAAAAGAAAATCTTCCAAAGGCAATAGTTTTCAGGGATTCATTTTGCTCTGCATTGACCCCATACTTTTCAACACAGTTTTCCAGTGTGGAATACAATTGGAGGCGAATGACCGATGACGATAAAAAGCACATTTTAGGAAATAAAGTTGATTTGATTGTATTTGAAGCAGTTGAAAGGTATTCTTTGGGGATTGCGGGGATGTAAACAAGTCCACTTCACAAAGAAGCAGACTGTTACTTTGATGTATGGGTACAGATACAAGACTGTACCCAAGTTACTCACTCACACGATTGAGCAAACGCGAAACTTAATAGATTCTTCACCCCTGCGGGATTCAGACAGATTTTTGCTACGCTCAAACTGCCAATCTTCTATAGGGAGCCTCGAAAAAGTTCAGTTTTTTTGAGGCAACTAAAAAAACAATGTTCTAAATCGTGCTATTTTACCGCTATTAGAGAATCAATTAATTATACATCCACCAATCAGGTACTCCTGCTGCTTGTAAGTTTTTCTTGAAATTATAATCAGCCTGAGATTTTGACATACCTAATGTACTGTAATCTTTATCATGCTGGTCACAAGCAGCTTTGGCTCTTCCCTCTGCCTTATTATTCAGATAATTCGTTACAAGTTCTGGAGTCCATTCAGGTCCACAGCCATTTGGCAATATTCCTTGTCTAGCATCTTCTACGACAATACTTTTTAAATCATTAAGAATAGTCGATGTATAACACATTTGGGCCTTTCCCTAATGGTTGTATTAAGTCAAACTATAGTTTATAATAACGGCATGAAGAACACGAAGAACAATGAACTTGCAGTCTGCGGATTCGCAGCAGTAAAAACTTTAGAAAAAAATAATTGGAAACGTATTAAACGCCTCTATTTTTCGGAAGAGCGGTCACCGCTTTTTGGCGGACTTTGCAAAAAACTTGCTGCTGATAAAAGGCCCTACAATCAGGTAAAAGATATTATTGAACTAGAAAAACTTTGTGGTAGCGTACACCATCAAGGAGTAGTTGCAATGGTTGAGCCGCCAGAAATTCTTCCGGTAACAACAACCCTTGCAGCTAATTGGGCAGAAAACAAGGAAACTGCCATCATCTTAGACAGGGTGGGAAACGCAAACAACTTAGGGGCAATAGTCCGCAGCGCCGCATTTTTTGGCATTAAAAACATTATAATCCCCCTAGATGAAGCGCAGGCTTCTATAACAACCTCTTCCTACAGGGTTGCGGAAGGGGGCATGGAATTTGTAAACGTCTACTCAATCCGTTCTATTCCTAGGCTTTTACATGACATGGCAGGAAAAATGGTCAGAATAGGAACTTCCCTTGACGCAAAGGAAAGCACCAGGAACCTAAAAAATATCTGTAGCAACAAGGGGGCCCTTATTATTTTGGGGAATGAGGAAAACGGAATCAGCAAAGAAATAAAGGCTGAATGTGATAACCTGGTTTTAATTCCTTATGGCAAGGGGCAAACAGAAGGTCCACTTGTAGACAGTTTGAATGTTGCGCAGGCAGCTTCAGTAATAATGTATGAGCTTACAGCCTAAAGCCTTATGAAGAAGAAATTCTTTGCTAGCATTTTTTTACTGATTGCTACCTTTTCCCTCCCCTCTTCCCTTTTGGCAGAAGATCCATTTGAGTTGAATAAAAAGTGGGACACACTTTTGCTAGCATCAGGCCTTGCCTCTTACGGTTCTATTTTGGGAATAAAGCACTTTGTTTCTAGTCCAGAATACGATGCCACAAAAGTTTACGACAAAAATGACGTGAATGCCCTAGATAGATTTTTTATGCAGCCCTACGATTCCACCCTGCACAATTTTGGAACCCTTACCTGCGGCCTTGCAATGGCTTTTCCTGCAGCTACTTATATAGCACAGGGAATAGGGGGAGATTTTTCTAAAGAAGATATTTTTGAAGTTGCCGTCATGTATGCAGAGACCTTGCTTTTTGCAAACGCCTTTAAAGACTGGCTGAAATTCTCTGTAAAAAGGAACCGTCCCTATATGTATTTTGACCAAGTTGACACGGCAGCCCTTGATGACGGTGACTTTGCATATTCTTGGCCCAGTGGTCACACCACAAATGCCTTTGCAGGAGCAACCTTTGTCACCTACACCTATTGGAACTACTTTCCCGACTCTGCATGGAAAATTCCTGTTACACTTACATCCTATGCCTTTGCGGCAGGTACCGGCGCCTTACGAATGGCAAGCGGCAATCACTTTTTAACAGATGTCCTTAGCGGGGCCCTGCTTGGAACAGCCTGCGGTTTTTTTATTCCCTTTGCCCACAAGCACTTTCCTAAAGCAGGGGAAAGGAAGGGAATGCAAGTAACAGTTTTCCCCTATGGAATAAACCTGCATCTTAGCCTAGCAGAAAGAAGACGCTAAAGAAGGAAAGAATGCTGCCTGCTAAAGCGCAAAGGTGAAAGATTGAATGGGTCCACTTGTACCGCCTCATCAAGTAGAAGAGGAAGCCCGAAGAATATGTAATAATGCTTGCAAGCAAAAAAGCACGGCTTCCCTTTCCCAAGAAGGCCCCTACAGAAGAGCCGGTAAAAGTCAAGGTAAAAATCCAACCGATGGCTATGTAGGTAAAGAAAGAAAAACTTCTTATTTTTTCCTTAAAAATTCCATACAAGGCTATACAGAAAAATATAAAGAGCCAAAGAATAATTAAGGGCAAGGTAAAAAAAGCCCCCTTGTTCATAACAACTAGGAAAGGTGTTATTGTTCCTGCTATGAGGATGTATATTGCTATGTGTCCAAGAATACTGAACACTTTGCGCGCCCCGTAAGGGGTAAGGGCGTGGTAGAGGGTAGACATCATGTAGACAATAAAAAGCGAGGAGCCGAATATAGCAAAGCTTGTTATATTGCTTAGCTTAAGGGCAGCATCTGAATAAAAGTATGCCTTTATAACCAAAAGAACTATCGCAGCAACGCTCAGCCCCGCCCCTATTCCGTGACTAATTGAATTGAATAAGTCCTCACCAAGGGTAAATTCCCTAGGCTGCCTAGCATTATATGAAAGGCGGGCATTCTGCTTTTGCTGCCTAAGGGCCTTTCTCTGCATCCGTGCGGCAAGTTTTTCCTGCTGCAGGGCAGGATTTTCTGCATATTCAATCTTAACCTGTCTTATTTTTTCTTTAGCCTGTTTCTTTATTGTGCGTATAGCATACTTCTTTTTTGCCTTAAGGGATTTTTTTGTAATTTTTTTAGAAATATCAGCCATAATATTTATATTATGACATATTTTTTTTATTTTGCCAATTGATTTAGCTATTCTTGTTGCTTTATGAAATAAAATTCTATATATTAAAAGTAGGAGGTATATATGGCTAGTATAAAATTAACAGCTGCTACTTTTGACGAAGAAGTTCTAAACAGTAAAACCCCTGTTCTTGTAGATTTTTGGGCAACTTGGTGCGGCCCCTGCCAAATGATGGGGCCAATAATTGAAGGACTTTCAGATGAATTAAGCGGAAAGGTAAAAGTCTGCAAAATTGACGTTGATGAGAACCCCGACCTAGCTCAAAAATATGATGTTATGAGTATTCCTTGCTTTGCGTTTTTTAAAGACGGAAAATTGAGCGGAACAATAGTAGGGGCAGTAAGCAAAGATAAACTCCTTGAACTTGTGAAATAACAGATACACAAAAATGCGAGAACTCTGCTTACGATGCCTGCGTCCAAAATCTTCATGCTACTGTAGCTTTACAAAAGATGTAGATGCAGGCATTAAGTTTATATTTTTAATGCACCCCAAAGAAGCAAAAAGACAGCGGACTGGCACAGGCCGGCTTGCCCATTTATGCTTACCAGGAAGCGAGATTTTAGTTGGCATAGATTTTACAGAAAATGCCCACTTAAACTCCCTTTTAAAAGACAGTCGCTACTACCCCATGCTCATGTATCCGTCAGAGGATGCCTGGAACTGCAAAAAAGAAGGGTTTGCTAAAGCCCTTGAGGGAAAAATTCCCTTGGTAATATTAATTGATTCCACTTGGTTCTGCTCAAAAAAAATGATAAGGCTAAGCAAAAACATTTTGGCCCTGCCCAAGATTTCCTTTGCAGCCCTTTACAAAAGTATTTTTACTTTTAAAAGAGAGCCGGCCGAATATTGTGTAAGCACTATAGAATCCTGCTACTACTTAATAAAGGAAATGCAGGCTGCAAACTTAGCAAATAAAGCAGCTGACCCCGAGCCCTTGATGAACACTTTTAGGCAAATGATAAACTTTCAACTCAGCAAAGAAAACGACAGGGTAGAAGGTCGCATAACAAACAGCCACGCCTATGACTGGAAGTATACAAAAAAAAGAGACATTCCCTTTGAAAGTAACGGGCAAGAAAAAGTATGAAATACTTGTCTCTTAATGAATACTTAAAAAATACCTTTGGAAGAAAGGTCTATAAACTTTCACTAAGCACAGGCTGCACCTGTCCTAACAGGGACGGCAAGTGCGGAAGTGGCGGTTGCATTTTTTGCTCACAGGGGGGATCGGGCGACTTTGCGGCAAAAACAGAAGACATAGAAAGTCAGATTAAAAAGGCCAAGGCCCTTGTTGCTTCAAAGTTCCCGCCTTCCATAAGGGAAGAGGACAGGCTTTATATAGCCTACTTTCAGTCTTTTACCAACACGTATGCAACAGCAGACTTCCTTCGCCCTATTTTTACGCAGGCAATAGAAAACCCGCAGGTTGCAATTCTTTCTGTAGCCACCCGCCCTGACTGCTTAGGTCAAGACATACTTGATTTACTTGAAGAGCTTAGCAAAATAAAACCCGTTTGGGTAGAGCTTGGACTGCAGACAATACACGAGAAAACGGCCAGGCTTTGCAATAGGGGTTATCCGCTAAAAGTCTTTGAGAAGGCCTATAAAGACTTAAAAAGCAGGGGCCTGTCTGTAATAGTGCATGTAATACTGAATCTGCCGGGGGAAAACACAAGTGAAATGCTTGAAACTGTTAAATACTTAGCAACTTTATCCCCAAGACTTGACGGAATAAAACTTCAGCAACTGCATATCCTAAAAGGGACAAAACTTGCTGTCATGTTTGAACAAAAACCCTTTCATCTTTTTACCCTAGAAGAATACAGCAATCTTATTGTAAAGTGCCTAAAGCTTTTGCCCAAAGACACGGTAGTCCACCGTCTTACAGGAGACGGTCCTAAAAAACTTTTAATAGCACCACTTTGGACCAGCAACAAAAAGCTTGTTATAAATACCCTGAAAAAAATCATTGCCGAAGCGGTTTAGTATATTTATAAAACTTTGGTGCCTTATAATCAATGTGCCACTTGCCGACATAAAAACCATTATCATTTGCCACAGGGCTTACAAAAATCACCTTAAGGGCAGGAGACCCCACTTTATAAATAAAGTCATCAGAAAGCCAGTCACCATCACCCACCACACCGGCATAGGAATCTTGCATAGAAAGGGGGGTGTAGACAGAAATTTTATAAGTTCCCGCCTTCATGTTCAAGTGCACAACCGTTCCGCCTGTAAAGCAGCCGTTAAAATACCTATGGTTCCACCTCATATCATAGTACCAGGAAAAAGAAAGGGAGATTATGGAAGAAGAAGCATCATTTCCCTGCAAATCAGTGACTTTCAGCAAGCAGGGGATGGTGTTCATGTTACCGAAGTTTTCAGGCCGGTAAATCTCCAAAGAAAAGAGCCTACTTGAAAAAAGTGAAAGCAAGATAAAAAAAATCAGGACATTTATTTTTTGCAACATTCTGAACACCCCGTAACAATAACGTGCTTTTTTCCGCTTGATTTATTGAAAAGCCTGGCAACTAAATGACCATTTTCTAAAGGAACAGCCTTGTGGCAAACAGGACACAGCCTTTTTAGACCAGCTTCCATTACAGGAAAACAGTGGGGGCAGCCATTTATAGTGCACAGCTGGTCGGGAACATTCATGGGCCTGTATACACGGCTGACTAAATCTTCCCCAGGCAGAAGGGCAGAACCGCACAGGGGGCAGTTTACGATTAAACCCTTCAGGGCCGCAGCCTTACGGGCAGCAAGGGCTTTTTTTTCAAGGCTTTCCCTTTTGCCATAAGCCTGCCACTTAATGTACCAGTTAAGAAGGAGAATAAAAACTATGACTATTGCAAACAAAATTACATACAAAAACTTTTCCTTCATACTGCCATTGTAGTCAATTTTTTTGCTATTGACAAGGAAGGCTAGGTAAGTTAGATTAAAAAACAATGAAATGGTTTGTTTTAGCCCTTGCTATTGTAATGTACGCCCTTGTTATTTCTTTTAAAAATAAAAAATTATATTTTACAAGTGCAGCTGCCCTCTTAATACTGATTTTAGGAATGCTTGCCCCAGGCAAAATTTTTCCCCTTCCAGAAGATGTAATTGCCCTTGACAACACGATGTCCATGCACACCTTTGCCCTAACCCACGCATTTGAAGACATAATAAACTGGAACGTTATTCTCATATACTTAGGAAGCATGATTCTAGCCTCCCTCTTTATTTATTCTAAAGTCCCAGTACGACTAGCAGATAGCGGACTTGCAATGCTTACCCTCTTTGCAATGACAGGAATTCTATCTATGTTTATCCAAAGCCTTACGGCTCTTGTCCTTATGACCCCAATAGCCTTGCAACTTTGCAAAAAACGTAACAAAAATCCCGCTCCTTTTATAATCGGACTAACAGTTGTGAGCAACCTAGAAGGAGCAGCTACTTTGCTAGGCTCCCCCCATTCCATGATTTTTGCAGGCTATGCGGGCTTTAGCTTCAATGATTTTTTCTTTCATTCAGGAAAACCTTCTGTTTTCTTTATAATACAAGCAGTTTTTATAATAGCTTGTCTTTTCTTTTACTTTATTTTTACTAGGGGGGTAGAAGAAAAAGTTGAGATAGAAAAAACTCCCGTAGTATCATATTTTCCCCTATTTCTGCTTGTAGCTATGATAGCAGGGCTTGTTGTCCTTTCTTTTATACACACCCCTTTTACCTGCCTTAGCGGGGCTTTTGTTGTTGCCCTAGGACTTTTAGGCCTTGTCTGGTACAGATTTTTTCAAAAACAAAACTCAAATACAACGTATACGCTTATGAGGGAACTTGACTGGGAAAGTATTTTCTTTTTGGCGGGACTTTTCATTGTAATAGGGGCAGTTAAAGCTACGGGGTTGCTAAATGATTTTGCCCTCTTCCTTTCGTCTGTTACAGCTGGCTCTAAACTTTCGATCTTTTTGATTATTATCTTACTTTCTGTAGTAATAAGCGGTTTTGTAGACAACATCCCCTATATGATTGCAATGCTAACGGTAGCAGACAGCCTGGCACAAGCTATAGGGGCTAGCCCTGAATTATACACACTTGCCCTGCTAATAGGAACCTGCTTAGGTGGCAACCTCACCCCACTTGGCTCTAGTGCAAACATAGTCAGCATGGGGATTATGAAGAAAGAAGGATATCAGATAAAATTTTCAGATTGGTTTAAAATAGGACTTCCCTTTACATTGCTAACAACGGGAACTGCAGCAATGCTTCTTTGGTTACTTTGGGCTTAGGCGCTGATGTTAAAAACTGCACCAACTTCCGGCATAAGACCTGCATAGCCGTATGTTCCGGGCAAGTTAGCAATAGCAATGGTGTTCTTTATCTGCTTCTGGTAGTTTTTAATAAGGGCATCCTTTTGCTCATCAGTTAAGCTCATTACATCATCTTTAGAAACAGCATCCTTTCTCATAGAAACAAGCTGACCTATTAATGTGTTTAAGATACGGATTCTGTCTACAGGGACACCCTTTTGGCCCTTTTCTGCAGGAGTACCACGAACATAGTCAAACTGAGTAAAGACTGCAACATTGGGCTTTACAGGTACGTAAAGTCTACCGCTGGAAGTTGAGAACAAGTTTCCATATGATGATGCGTTTAAATTAATATCAGTTGAATACATAAGCCACCTCCTTTTAGGTCGTCCACTATTATTATCGGAAGTGGCAAAGGGAAAGTTAAGGGAATTCTTTTTTTTAGAGCTGCCCTTTACCTAATAACCTGCCTGGCGGGACCATTCCCCTATTCTTACAGGCAGGGTCTTTACGCTTTTTGCTTCTGGAAAAGCAGAAGAATCTTGAAGGAAGGGAATAACGACACGGCTCTTTAGGCTTTTCCAGCGGGCGCTTAGCATGTGGGGCACAGTAAGGTAGCTTTCCGGCGGTAAGTTTGAAAGCAACATACGGTAATGGACGGGGAAATATTTTTCATTTACTGAGGGAAGAGAAGAAAAACCGTCTGCTATGCCAAAGGAAATTGAGTCTATTTTTATGGAAGAAGCCCTTTGCAACATTTTTTTCTGGCTTTCCTCTGTAAAGAACCATTCAATAAAGACCTTTGCTACCCTAAAGTTTTTGCTGTTTTTATAAAGCCCCATTGTAACAAGGCTGTCGTCTACCATTATGACATTATCTTTGCAAATCCACCTGAAGGAAAGGTTAGAAAGCTGCTCTTTTGCTAGGGTAAAAAGATCTGCACTGGAATAAAAGGCAAAAAGACAGCGGCTGCTTTCTACTTGCCGGTACTTGGGCATGTAAAGGTATTTAAATGCAAAGTTCTGTTCAGCTTCCGTAGAAGAATTATTCTCTTGAGTCCAAGACCGACTAAAATTTAAGCCTTTTTCAAGGCCTTCTTCCTGCCAGCTGAAGGAGTTGTGCTTTTCTGCATAAGAAGAACCGTAAAGTTGGGAAAGCAAGTATAAAAAATCAGCATCCCAAGACGGTGCATAGCCCATACGGCTAAAACTGCCTTTTTTTTCTACAGAATTATAGTCTTTAGACAACTTTCGTATTTCTTCAAGACTTATAGTCCTAGTTCCTTCTATTAAATGCTCATTCTTTCTGTCGCAGATTAAGGCCGGAATATTAAAACTGACGGGGAGTAAATACTGCTTGTCGT
>CAJOQA010000227.1 GCA_905236465.1 uncultured Treponema sp. | reverse complement strand
GAACCTGCCAACCGTAAGACTCGTAGCGTTTTTGTATATCATCAGTAAAGGTTATATCTGTTGAACCATCAATAGAAATCTTATTTTCATCGTAAAATACTATCAGCTTGCCTAAGTGCATGTTACCTGCTAAAGAAGAAGCTTCTGATGAAACACCTTCTTCAAGACAACCTTCACCTACAAGTGAATATGTGTAATGGTCTACTATTGTGCGGCGAGCTGTATTGAATTTTGCAGCAAGCATAGATTCTGCTACAGCCATACCAACTGCAACAGCAATTCCCTGACCTAAAGGACCTGATGTTGCTTCAACGCCATCTGTAATTCCCACTTCTGGGTGTCCCGGGCACTTTGAGCCTACTTGGCGGAATGTCTTTATGTCGTCAAGGCTTACCTTATACCCTGCAAGGTGCAGGATTGAATACAGAAGCATTGAACCGTGACCGGCAGATAAAACAAATCTATCCCTATCAACCCATTTTGAATCAGCAGGATTGTGCTTCATAACCTCGCCATAAAGAACAGCTGCAACTTCTGCGGCTCCTAAGGGGAGGCCGGGATGTCCTGAATTAGCCTTCTGAATTGCATCCATAGACAAACTGCGGATAGAAAGTGCCGCAGCTTCAATAGCTTGTGTATTCATCTTTTATACTCCTTAAATATAAAAAGTAAATTTTACTGATATAAATCAATTTTTTATAATTATATACCCCTATGCCTGTAAAAGCAAGAAATTTTTTTAGGCATTTTTTATTCTGTCAAGAAGAATTTCTTTTTGAGGTTTCTTTTCTAAAATAGCCCTGAACTCTTCATCGTGGATAAGCTTAGCCAGTGTGCTTAAAACCTGAAGGTGGAGCTGGTTGTTTTTGTTCAGCAAGAAAAACATAGTTGAAACTGGTTTGTCATCTGGTTGCCCCATATTTAAGGGGTTTTTTAGAAAACTTACTATAATCCTCTGATCCTCATCCTTAGTTATCAGGGGTTTTCTTGTATGGGGAATGGCTATGCCGTTTCCAACTGCTGTGCTTAAAATCCTTTCCCGCTCAAGAAGCTCTGCTTTTAAAAAATCTTTATTGTATTCATCTGGAAGCTGTGTAAGATTTAAGGTGTTTGTGTAAACTTCTTCTATAGTATTCCCCTCGACATCATAAAGAATACCACCTCTTTCTATTAGAGCGCAAAGATCATAAGTAGAAATCATTTTTACTCTCCTTATTTTATTATCTTAAATTTGCTAAGTTGCTGTTCTTCTACAGCACTCTTTAAAGATTCTTCTATATCTTCAAAGTTCCATTCCATTCCATCAAGAGAAAGCAGAAGGGCGTCTTTGTCTTCTTCTATATGGTCATTTTCAGAGACGGACTGCAAAATTCTGACTATATGGGTGTACAATTGGGTTAAAGTCACAAGCTCCTGCTGCGGAAATTTTGCCATAGATGTACTAGAAGAATCTATTGTAAAGACCATCTCGTTTATTCTGGTAAAAAGTTCCAAAGCTTTTTTTCTTACAATACCACAAGTCTGATCAGCAAACCAATTGTATTCCTTTGAAACTATAACATCTTTTTCTTTTAACTTCAACATGATGTATTCTTTTTCACCCTTCTGAAAAGAATAATTTTTAGGGTAGATATTCTCAATCAATTTGTTAAAGTCAATATCCCGTTCAAAGTGCATGTTGATTATATATTGCTCAAGTATAGGGGAGGGAATTGAAAAACTTAAGTAATCCTTATTAGGTTGCCCCCGTTTCTTTCCCAACTCATCTATTTCATTTTTGTTCCACAGGCCTACAGCAGGAACAGACTCTCCCTTTTTCCAAAGCCTAGACTCAACACCAAACTGCTCAATAGCAACATTCCTTGCATATTGATTTAAGTATTCTTCAATAGAACCGCAGAGGGGAATGCAAAGCTCGTCCAATTTTCTGCAAAAAAGGTTAGAAAGTTGCTCTTCCATGCTTGAGCAGGGACCATCGCTGTTAAAGCTTTCAAGAAGGCCTTCTTCTAAAGTCTTATACCAGTTTAGCCTTAAGCTTCCTTCTTGCCCCATGTTAAATATATTTTCTCCGTCATGCACGGCACTTATTTTTATAACCCCTGAATCCCAATCTGCTACGGTGCACAAAAAGCGATCCCCCTTTTGCATACCTTCTTCAATAAAGGGAGAGATGTCAATTCCGGTAAGTTTTACTGTATTTGGAAGCTCAAATTCCCTTTGTACCATATTAAGGGAACTGTTAGCCGGATCAGATGCTATATATTGGGGAGCATATTCTTCTCCATAGACAATATACATATCGATAGCGGCATCGCTATCAAAAGTCCCTACTTTATGTTGTAATTTGTTTCCTTTGCTATCTAAAAACGTAAGATCCGAAGAAAGCAGTTCTCCGTCTACAAATGGAATGCAACGGGAACCGGGAACCAGGACTTTTTGCTCAAATTCGCTAGGGCTTGGCTTTATACTAAAAAGTTCCCCTGTAAAAACGCCAGCCCTAGTGACAAAAAGGTTATTCTCAAGGGGAAAAACCAAGGGATTTTGCAAAAGATAGGATTCTGCTTCCCTTACAGGAATACGCACCCCTAGCTGAGAAAAGAATTTTGTCATTGCTTTTGCAGAAAACTTTTCACAGCAGCGGCGGAGGAATTTGTCTATCATCATTTGAATCTGAAAATCCATACCTATAAGATAACGCATTTTTTTGCAATAATAAAGAAAAGGGCAAAAAACTTTAATTTTAAATTTTTTTGAGATTTTGGTGAAAAAAAATTGATTTTTTTTTCATTTTAGTGTAACCTAAAGATAGCTCAAGTATTTATGTTTATGCAAGAGCAAGACCTGATAATGTCATTGTTAGGTCTGCAGTTTATACGTATGCGCCAACGCACACATGACGTATACGGTTTTTCTGCATCCTCCTCTCCTTTGGCCGTTGTCTGTTCGTTGAGCAGACAACGGTTTTTTTTATGGTTCTTTAGTCCTTTATTTGGTTAAGGGCAGAAACTACAGCATCAATACCGGCCCTGCCAACATTTGTTGATTTTCCGGCTCCCCAGTACTGTTTTCCATCTTCGGTTGTAATCTGAACATAAGCAACGGCAGATGTATTGTTACCGGTTCCTATGCTATGCTCATGGAAGGCAGTGATTGTAAATGCTGGGGCTGGTGTCTTAGACAAAGCTGTGGCAAAGGCATCAAGGGGACCATTTCCCTTGTCTCCTATTGCATACTGCTTACCCTTCCAGTTTACCACTGCACGGCACAAGGCTGTTCCGTCATTGCCTTTTCCCTCTATGTGGGTTTCGTTCAGGTCAGAAATTGAAAGGTTTCTTCCGGCCATAAACCAGGTTTTCTCAAAGATTTCATAGATTTCATCAGCCTTAAGCTCCCTTTGAGCCTTATCCGCAGCATCTTTTATAACAGAGCCTAGAACTGGATGCATGGCTTTTGGAATTTGCAGGCCATAATCCTGTTCAAGGATAAATGCAGCTCCACCCTTACCTGATTGGCTATTTATCCTTATGATGCCCTCGTACTGTCGCCCTATGTCATGGGGGTCAATGAGCAGGTAGGGGACATCCCATAGTGCGTTCTTTTCCATTTTTGCTCTTGCAGCCATTCCTTTTCGTATGGCATCCTGATGGCTTCCACTAAAGGCTGTAAATACAAGTTCTCCTACATAAGGAGTTCTTGGGAATATATCCATTCCGGTAAACTTCTTGTATTGGTCTGCAATATCTTCTATATTGCGAAGGTCCAACTCTGGGTCCACCCCCTGACTGAACATATTCATCGCAACGTTTACAATATCAAGATTTCCTGTGCGCTCTCCGTTACCGAAAAGGCAGCCCTCAACCCTGTCAGCTCCTGCAAGCAAGCCTAACTCTGCGGAAGCAACGCCTGTTCCCCTGTCATTGTGGCAGTGGGTGCTTATTATGACATTGTCCCTGCCTGAAATATGCTTTGCAAAGTATTCAATTTGGTCGGCATAAACATTTGGGGTTGCACATTCAACTGTTGTTGGCAGGTTCATTATGATTTTTTCACCTGGCAAAAGTCCCCAAGTATCTTTCACAGCCTCACAGATTTCAACCGCATAGTCAATTTCAGTCATGCTGAATGATTCAGGCGAGTACTCAATCCTGATTTTCTCCCTGTCTTCTTTAGAAATGCATGATTTTATGCAATTTACACCGTCAACTGCAATCTTAATGATTTCTTCCTTGCTTTTTCCAAAGGTATATTTTCTTTGGGCAGGAGAAGTTGAGTTATATATGTGGAATATAGCCTTTTCCACACCCTTTAGACTTTCCACTGTCTTTTGGACAAGTTTTTCCCTGGCCTGGCACAGTACTTGAATTGTAACATCAGAGGGAATGTGGTTTTCTTCTATAAGACGACGGATAAAATCATACTCAGTGTCGCTTGCCGCAGGAAAACCTACTTCCACCTCTTTAAAACCCAGTTTTACCAAAAGGTCAAAAAAGGCAAGTTTTGTTTCTACCCCCATAGGATTTACTAGAGCCTGGTTTCCATCCCTTAAATCTACGCTGCACCATATTGGGGCTTTTGTAATGTGTTTGCTAGGCCAATCCCTGCTAGTAAGCGGAATGTCCGCAATAGGGGAATACTTTCCGTTGGGGTTCATGACTGACATTTTTTTCCTCCAAAATCCATAAAAATAAAAAAGACCTATTGCTGAAGCAATAGGTCTTTATGGTTTGCAATTTAAGTTAAAATACGCACACACTACCTATCTTCGGCAAAATAAAGAGAAATTTAAGGATAGTAGTAGTAGCACGATATTTTTCATAATTAAAACTATACTGTATACAGAAACATTTGTCAATCGGAATTTTTGCCAAAAAAGTTAAAAAAAAATTTGACACTTTTGCCTTTAGGCCTTATAATAAAAGCATAATATAACCCCTTGGGAGGCCAAAATTGGCAAAAGTAGAGCTTAAGGGTATTGGTAAAATCTATGACGGCGGGGTTCGTGCCGTACAGAATGCCAATATCACTATTGAGGACAAGGAATTCTGCGTATTCGTAGGTCCTTCTGGTTGCGGAAAGTCAACAACTCTCCGTATGGTTGCAGGTTTGGAAG
>CAJOQA010000226.1 GCA_905236465.1 uncultured Treponema sp. | reverse complement strand
GTACTCCGCCACCGTCTTGTGCTAAGCTACGAAGCTTCTGCGGACTCCATTACCAGCGATGATTTAATCAGTAAAATTATTGACTTAATGCCTCTTCCATAAGGTTTTGTTATGGATAAAAAGTATATTGCAGATAAAGCCCGCCTTATGCACTTAGAGGCACTTTCCCTGTCTAGGGGAATGAAGTCCGGTGCATTCAGGTCTTTATATAAGGGGCAGGGAATTGAATTTAACGGAGTTCGCGAATACTTTGCAGGAGACGACGTAAGGTCTATTGACTGGAACGTAACCGCTAGGATGGGGCGTCCTTATGTAAAGACTTTTGAAGAAGAACGGGAACTTGACGTTTTTATTATTCTTGATGTGTCTGCTTCCATGAAAAGCGGAATAGGCAAGAGGACAAAAATTCAAACTGCCGTTGAATGTGCATCTCTTTTAACCCTAGCAGCTTGCCAGAATGCAAATCCTGTTGGGGCTGTTGTTTTTGACGGGGGTATCCGCTTTTCCTCTAAGCCCCTTTCTGGTTTTGAGCATGCCCAGCTTTTGTTGTCCCGCTATGAAAAGGCCTGTTCTAGAACGCAAACAGGTTCTGCCCTAGACAATGCAATACTTGGAGCTGACCGCTTACTAAAAAAAAGGTCGCTTGTAATGATTTTTTCTGACTTTCGCACATCAGCCTGGCTAGAGCCCTTTGGCAGGCTTGGACAAAAGAATGATGTAGTTGCAGTTTGCATAAGCGACACTGTAGATGAACGCTTACCAGAGGCGGGGGCTGTTCCCTTTACTGACCCAGAAAGCGGAATCAGAATGATTTTACCAACTTCATCCTCAAAGTTTAAGTCAGCTTGGAACGATGCAAACTACCATCGCATTGAAACTTGGAAGCATGAATGTATGCGCAGGGGCGGAATCCCCTTGCAGATTTCAACTTCCAGCGAACCGGTTGTAGAGCTTACCAGGTTCTTTGCTTCCAGGGAGATCCAATGAAAAGTTTGAAAAAATTACAAGGGCTTTTATTTTTTACCCTTTTGTTGCTTGTGCCTCTTTGCAAAACTTTTAGTCAGGAGCTGGAAGATACCGTTGTCCAGCGACTTGTCCCAGAAACATTTTTTGTTGGTGACACAGTTGAGCTTCTTTATTCCTTTGACAGCCCCATTGATTTTTTTTCTGGCATAGATCCAAATCTTATTAAAGAAAATAAATTAGTACTGACTACAAAGTTTTTACCTTTTTTTTCTCCTGAAGAAAAATTTGATGTACGCTCAGTCTCTCTTTCCCATTCTGGAACGACATACACCCTTTCTCTTTCCCTTGTCGCTTGGACTGTAGGGGTTATAGATATCAGTCCATTTGACTTAAATCAGCTTATAAGCATTAGCTATAAAAAAAGCATAGAAGAAGAAGTTTCTGCTCCCTCCTATATAATTTCGCTAAAACCTTTTGCTGTTGCATCTATTTCTGAACGGATGGGAAGTTTGTCTGTACGGCCCCCTGTTGCCCCTCTTTTGCTACCAGGAACAAATTACGTAGTTTGGTCACTGATTGCCTTGCTGGTCTTTTTCTTTTTCGCAATTATTTTTGTGTTAACCCGTTTTCCCCGCATAGTTGAAGCCCTCTTAAATTTTAGCGAAAGCATGGAATTGCTAAAAAATTCTAGGTCAGCGGGCAGAAAGCTAAAAAAACTTCTGAAAAAAAAGTGCGGCGATGCAGACTTTGCAAATGAATGGCAGGTAATCGTAAAGCATTACTTAAGCGCCCGCTTTTCAATTTCTTTTGCATCTGTTACCAGTTCCAGACTATATGATGTAATCTCAAACCTTACAGGAGACCTCATAAGTGATGAGCAGGAAAATGCAGTTATGACACTTGTTTCTTTGTTTACCAGAACCGACTATATCCGCTTTGCTGCAAATTCAATAGATTCAAAATTGGAACCAGCGGAAGACCATTTGGCAGCATTTTCTTCAGGGGAACGGAAAAGTCTTATTTACTGGACTCTTGATAGTATACGGGGGCTTGAATGATAGCATTTGAAAACCCTGCCGCTTTTTTGTGGCTTCTACTCTTGCCTATATTGTTTTTTCTTAGGGCTCTAAAAATTTTCGTGCCCCTTACCCTGCCTCTTGTTTTAGGTGACTGGCACGGAAAGTATTTTTCTTGGAAGAAAAATCTTAGGTACTTTGTCTCTGTTTTGGTGACACTCCTAGCCCTTCTTGCCTTTGTTTTTGCTATAATAGCAGCAGCAGAACCTGTGGTGCACCATCAGGAAAAGGTATATTCTTCTAGGGGCTCTGATATTCTTTTTGTTTTAGACACAAGTCCTTCTATGGCAGCTCAGGATATAGGGACGGGAAACCGTATACAGGCTGCTAAGCAGGCAATACGAATGCTTGTGCAGAATAATACGGGTGCCTCTGTTGGTTTAGTGGAAATGGCAAGGGATGCGGCCTTAGTTGTACCTCCAACTATTGACCGAAGTCTTTTTCTTAACAAATTGGACAGCATTGTGGTTGGTGAATTAGGAGATGGAACTGCAATTGGAATCGGATTAAGCTGCGCCATATTCCATCTTGAATCTTCATCGGCCCCTAAAAAAACTATAGTTCTTATTACTGACGGAGAAAACAATTACGGGGCAATCCACCCCTTTACCGCAGCCCACCTTGCTAAAGAAAAGAATATATCTCTTTACATATTAGGGCTTGGCACTAATGATACAGTTCCGCTTGAATATGTTGACCCAAAAACTGGACGGGTTTATTCTGGTTTTTTGGAATCCCATTATGACAGCGCGGCAGTTGCACAAATAGCCCTTGAAGCTAACGGAAAGTTTTTTCAAATAGAAAATATGTCTTCACTTATACAAGCCTTGGATTCTGTTAGCAAGAATGAAGGCGTTGTGCAAAGCTATCAGATAAAGAATACTGATAAAAAATACAATTCTGTCTTTATTTTCATAGCCGGCATTTTAATCCTGATCGCTATTTTCCTAAAAAGAATTTGTTTGCAGGAGGTCCTATGAATTTTACAGTTGAGCGTCCGGCAGCATTCTATGCGCTTTTACTTCTTATCCCTTTTTTGATTTTTGATTTTAAAAGGTTTTCAAAACTTCTAACTTCTTTTGTAACAGAAAATGACTACAACTTAAGTCAGTCACTTTTTGCCCGTTTTAAGCGATGCTTTTATTTGCGGACTTTAGCCCGTGTCCTGGCTTATGTGATGCTAGTCTTTGCCTATGCAGGAATTTCATGGGGAACAGCTGCTGTTCCTGCACAAAAAAGCGGTTGTTCCGTAAGTTTTGTTTTTGATATTTCACACAGTATGGAGGCCCTAGATGCACCAGGTCATATGAGCCGCCTTGAAGCTGCCGCAAACTATGCGGATGAACTTTTAAACAAAATGACAGGTGCTAGTGTTTCCGTTGTCCTTGCAAAAGGAGAGGCTACTGTTGCTGTTCCCTCTACAGAAGATTTTGAAGCCGTAAGGTCTATGCTTGTATCCTTGTCACCAAAACTTATGACCAGCAAGGGGTCAAGTTTGGGTAGCGGTATAAGGACTGCATTAAATTCTTTTCCAAGCCAAACTTCTCAAGCTGCCTTTATCTGGCTTTTTACAGACGGAGAAGAAACTGACACTTCCCTTTCTTCTGCTTTACTTGAAGCTGTAAAATACGGGGTGCCAGTTGCAATAATTGGTTTTGGTTCAGAGCGAGAAATTCCTGTTCTTGCAGGAGACGGACAAACTTCAGTGAACACTGCCTTGCGTACAGAAGCTATTCAAAAAACACTTGCTTACGTACAAAAACATTCTCCAAGAAAAGACTCCGATGCAACAACATTCCTTGTTAGCTATGTTGATGCTAGTGAAGTTGGCTCTGCATTTAAACTCCTGAACTCTATAAAACCCGTTGCTAAGATAGGTCAAACTTCATTAGTCTACGAGATTCAAGCTATTCCCAGAACTACTTTTTTTCTTACCCTTGCAATTATATTCTTTGCCCTCTCCTTTATTTTAGGAGAGCTTACAATAAAAGTAAAAAAAGCTAGTGCAGCCAGCCTACTTATGATTTTTATGCTGACTTCATGTTCTGGAAAATTTTCAGATGGGGCCAAACTTCTTGAAGGAAAGTTAGATTGGAACCGCAAAGATTATCAGGGGGCTATTGCTGACTTTTTATCTGTTGCCCAAAGCGCAGAAGAGCGGCAAGACAGTGAGACACAACAGTATGCGCTTTTTAATCTTGCCTCTACCTATTTGATGCAAGATGAAAATGAAGCTGCTGTAAAAAGATTTGACCAAATTGCCCCCGATGCGCCAGATAATATCCGTTTTGCCCTCTATTATAATTCAGGTATAATTGCCCATAGAAACGGAAACTTTAAGGGAGCTGCCCAACTTTTTAAGCAGGCCCTAGAGATAGACAGCGGCAACATAAACGCAAAGATAAACCTGGAGCTTTCTATGCAAGAAGATGTCATTCAATCTAGAAGTAAAAGTTCGCAGATGTCTCCTGTAACAGAAAATCAGGAAGAACCTTCTGCATTAGAGAGTGCCATTTATTCAGTATTAAGGGAGAATGACCAAAAACAATGGAAAAACAGACAGCAAGATTCAGCAGAAAGCAGTGCCTTGGACTATTAGTTTTTTTTCTGCTATCAAGTATATGTGTTCTTGATGCTTTTTGTCAGGGCAAGAAGCCTTCCTGGCAGTATGTGCAAAGCCTGCACTTTGCAAAGACAAAAGAAATTTATTTTACAGCTGAAGACTCATATTTTACCGTTGACATTGAAGGGGTAAACCCTGAAGATGTCTCTGTTTTTGTAAATGACGTGCCAAGGAATGTTAGCTTTGTTTCTTCTAGAAAAGAATCCTATCTAATTCCCGGAGCAAATCCATTAGACGATGGTATTCATGGCTGCCGCATAGTAATTGCTTTTAGGTTTACTCAACCAGGTTACTTTCACATTATGCCGATTGATGTTCGGGTGAACGATATGTACAACCGGATTGCAGTAGACAACGTAAGGGTTTACGAAAATCCCAACACTGTTCAGCCAGAACTCTTCCTGCAATTTGATGACCCCCGCTTTAACACCTCTGGAAAAAAACTGAATGTAAAATCCGGAGACCACATAGCCTTTACCCTTTACATACGCTATGCCGTTCAGCTTATAAACTTTAACTGGAAGATTCCAGAAGATTCTCTTTTTACAGAAGTAGAACGTTATGAGATTACAAAGGGAAATCCTAGGGGCACAGAATTTTCTCCAGAAGCAGAGGCAATAGCAAAATTTGATTGGCAGCCTTTTAAAATAGGGGATTTTAAACTGCCAGAAATAAAAATTACAGCCACAACCTATAGCGGAAAAAAACTTGACGTAGCTTTTCCTCAGTACACGGTTTCAGTAGCCCCAGCTCCTACAAATCAGGCTTTTACCCTACCTAAAGAAAATGCCTTTGCCTATGCCTTTACAGTTCCACCAGAAATTTATGTCCCTTCTGCTCAAAAGGGCAAAAAGGGCTTAAAAGATTTAACGCAACTTTTAGCCTTACACAAAAAAGAAAGACATTCTTTTCCATTTTTAACTTCTGCCTATTATGATCGTAGGCAGTTAGAAGAGGCTTCTGGCCTTACCCCTGGTCCAATGGAGCCAAGTATTCCTGCCCTTGTTTTTTTTGTAAGCCTTTCCTTTCTTCTCTTACTTGCTTCTAGCATCTTTTTCTTTACAAAAAAGATTGCTTCTCATCTAGCAGTTTTTTCACTTTTAATATTTTTTACCCTTGCTTCTTTGGTAACAACTTTTTATTTTGTGGGTCAGGCTAACAAAAAACTGGCCTTGTTTACGGGGGGAAATATAAACCCCATACCAGAACAAGGTGTTGAATCTGATGCCTACATAAAGGCAGGGACTCTGCTTCAAATAGAAAAAGAAGCCGGTGAATGGGTTTACATAAAATACAACGATACTCGTGGCTGGGTTTTACATAATAAGCTAATGCTAATTGACTAAAAGGAGTTTACTATGGATTTTGCAGATATATTAAACCAGTGGGAAGATTCTCAGAATAAGCCTAAGAATGTAAAAAAAAGGCCTCAAGTTTCGCATAAAAAAGCTAATGCTCCTACTAAAGAAGAAAAGGAAGCTATGAGACAGGGCTATTCGTATGAGCAGCAGATGCTAGAAGATAATAAAAGGCGGGTCAACCCGATGGATGTGTGGCTTAATCACCACGGTGTAATAGACAAAGACAAGATTGCGGATGAAGCTGCGGCAGAAGCTAGGCTGAACAACAGGGAATACCTTCAAAGCCTAAGGGCAGAAGCTGTTTTAGACTTACATGGGCTTACCCGCGATGAGGCCTGGGAGCGGATGCAGAATTTTGTATCTGATTGCATAAAAAGAGGACTGAAGAAGATTCAGTTTATACACGGGAAGGGAAATCATTCAACAGGGTCAGACCCTGTTTTAGGGCAAACTGTCCGTCTTTTTATTGAGCAGCACAAGAATCTGGGGACCTCGGGGCATCCTGACCGCAACCACGGTGGAAACGGCGCAACTTGGGTTTTAATAAAAAATTGATAATTCCTCTTGTAACAAAGATGAATTTTGAGTATTTTTTATTATATGGATGACTTGTATCAAGTGCTTGGGGTGCAGAAGTCTGCTACCGCTGAAGAAATAAAAAAAGCTTACCGCAACTTGGCCTTTAAATATCACCCTGATAGGAATGCTGGGGATAAAAATGCGGAAGAAAAGTTTAAACAGATAAATGCAGCCTATTCAGTTTTGGGGGATGCGGACAAGCGACGCCAATACGACATGATGGGTTCTTCTTATACTACAGATCAAAACTATTCTTCAAATACAAGTTCTTCTTATAATAACTCTGCCTGGGGTAATAATTACACAAACCGCCAATGGAATAATGAATCTTATGATCCTTTTTGGGAATATTTTGCTCAAGATTTTCAGAGAAGGCAAAGAGAACATTCTAACCAGAATTATAGCCAAAACTCATATACTTGGACATCGCGTACTACAGAAAGCATGACAAGAAGAGATGGGGTAAGGCTCTTTGCCAAAAATGCGTTACAAGCACTTTTAGCATTTTTAGCATTAAGAATTTTTGTGTACTTTTTCCCTTTGAATATAATTTGTGTTTTTATAGGATTTTCAAAAATATCAAGTGCACTGAAATCCCTAAAATATGTGTTTAGCGTTCGCGGAAAATAATGCGACCCCTATTTAAGTCATAGGGAGAAAGCTCTACTTTTACGCTGTCACCAGGAACAATGCGGATATAGTGTTTGCGCATTTTTCCGCTTAAATGGGCAAGAATTACATGTTGATTTTTTAGCTCTACACGGAACATAGTGTTGGGTAAAGCTTCCTTAATTATACCTTCTACCTCAATAGCTTCATCTTTATTAGCCACAAATTCCTCCAGAATTTATTTGCTTTTTTTAGAATTTTTCGTATAAGTAGTATGTACAAAAATGCCGAAATTGTCAATAATAGACTAATTTTACACCTTGCTTATTAAAATATTTTTAAGGAGATAATTTTGAAGAAGGAATTTATAGAAGCTCAAAAAAAAATGCTACTTGAAAAAAGGGCAGAAATAATGGATACCCTCAAGGGCCGCAATGAACAGCTTACAGACTTAGTAAAGGCTTCTGAGCCAGGGGATGAAGCTGATGAAGCTTCTGACCGTATAGACGGAAACCTTGCTATGAGGCTTGGAGATGAGGATATGAGACGCTTGCACATGATTGATGATGCGCTTGATAGAATTGCAAAGGGAACTTATGGTATTTGCGCTGACTGCGGAGATGAAATTTCTGAGTACAGGCTTGAATCTATGCCTTACGTTTCTCTTTGTATCAACTGCCAAGAAGAAGCTGACAAGAGAAACCGCTAAGCTTTCCTGTCTACCCTAAACACTAATTCAGGGTAGACTTCCACTTGTTCACAATCTTCTTGAGGGTAAGAAAATCTATTGCAAAGTCGGTACGGCAAGATTCTACGGTTATTAAATCCTGATTTTTTGCCGCGTCATTCATCTTTTTTGCAGAATCCGCAAGTTTATGAATACTCATTGCCGCGCTAGAACCTTTTAGCTTGTGGGAAAGGCTTGCAAGGTAGTCAAAATCCTTTTCATCAAGAGAAAGGGCATCCTTTATATCTGTTAAGATTTCCTGTGTTTGTGTAAGGTAATCCCCCATTAGGTTGACAGCAAGTTCTGTGTTACCCCCTACAGTATCCATAAAGTCCTGCACATCCCAAATTCCCGTGGCGGAATTGCTGACATTTGTAAGGGTAAGAATTTCTTTTCCATCTGGAATAGAAAGAACTGTTCCCCATTTTTCTAGGGTTTGCTTTATCCTGTCCTTTTTAAAAGGTTTTACTATAATGTCATTTATACCCAGATTCTGGTAAGCCTTAAAATCTTCAGGGTCATTATTTGCAGTACAAGCAATGATTATTCCCTTGTAGTTTTTTGCGCGAAGTTCTACAGTTGCATCTATTCCACTTTTTATAGGCATAAGGATGTCCATAAAAATCAGCTCAATTTCAGGATGAGCTTCTATTTGTTTAACAGCCTGCTCTCCATCTTCTGCCGAATAGACATTTGCCCCATATTTTTTTAGGAAAGTCTCTATTATTTTCCTATTTACAGGGTGGTCTTCTGCTACAAGAATATTTCGGGAATTTGCAATATCTGAATCCTCTTTTTCTTCTATTTTTGTGCTTTTGCTTTCAAGGGGAACCAAATTTAAGGGATTTTCAAAAGCGTCTAAAAGAGTTTCCTTAAGTTGCTTTCGTTTTACAGGTTTATACAAGTAGCCATTGTACCAATCCAGAAGTTTCATCTTTGCGTCCTGCCCAATTTGTCCTTCTGGAATTACCATGTACATTTTAAGATTATTTATAATTTGATTGTTTGTTATTTCGGAAGCTAACCGCCAACCATCCATTATTGGCATCACCATATCTATAAAGGCAACGGTAAAGGGCCTGCCTTCTTTTGCAGCCAGGGAAAGTTTTTCTAGAGCTTGTGCCCCGCTAGAAGCTGATTCAATGTTAGTTATGCCAAGGAAAATCATCTTAGATTCAAGGGCCTTAAGTGAAAAATCGCTATCGTCTACAAGAAGTATACGTGTATTTTCAGGAGCTTTAAGCGGTGCCTCTTCTGCTTCAAGAAGGGTGTCTTCCACAGGGAAAGTTTTTATAGGGATTGTAAACCAAAATATTGAACCGCCTGTAGGATTTGATCTTACCCCGATTTTTCCTTTCATAAGGGTTATAAGGTTTTTGCAAATAGCAAGCCCCAGCCCAGAGCCCCCATATTTTCGGGTAATGCTTGCATCCACCTGGTAAAAGGTGTTAAAAATTTGCTCTTGCTTTTCCCTAGGAACCCCTATACCTGAATCTATTACCTCAAAAAGCAAATCGTCATTGCGACTTGTAACTTTTACCTGAATATAACCTTTATTCGTAAACTTTACGGCATTTTTTACCAGGTTCAGTATAACCTGTTGGACCCTAGTAGGGTCGCCCATGATTGTTTTGGGCATTGAATAGTCAAGGTCAGCCGCAATCTCTAGCCCCTTGCTAAAGGCTTCTATGCTTATTAAATCTACTGTTCTTTCTGTAAGTTCTATTACATCGTAAGGAATTTCTTCAAGTGAGAACTCATTTGAATGCATTTTTGTGTAGTCAAGTACATCGTTTGCCAGTTGAAGCAGGACATTTGCGCTAAAATCAATTTGCCTTACGTATTCACTTTGTTCCTGATCAAGCTTTGTGTCCTGCAAAAGCTCTATAGTGCTTATAATGGTCTGAATTGGTGTCCGAATTTCATGCAGGGTGCTTGCTAAAAAGCGGCTTGAAACTTCAAAAGATTTGTTGCTTTCCACAAAAAATTCCTCTCCTTTTTTCCTTAAGAATGAATTGTCTCCATAGCCTTTGTTACAAGGACTTCAGGTTTTAAAGGCTTAACCAAGTAGCTTTTTGCCCCTAAGCTGAGGGCTTTTATAACGGCATCTTTTTGTGTTGCCTGCGAGTATATTATAACCGGTGTTGTAATTTGCTTGGATTGAATAGTCCTTAAAATGTCCAAGCCATTCATATCCGGTATAAAAATATCAAGAATAATAAGGTCAAATTCCTTTGTATCTAATGACTTTACAAATTCCAAGCCAGAAGCAAAAAGTTCTGTTTCTACACCAGCCTGTTTAAAAGCGTTTTCCACTAGCTTTCGGATTATAAGGTCATCGTCTATAACTGCAATTTTAAGAACGTTACCAATTTCTTCTATATCCTCTAGCTTTTCAAGAGCGTCCTGCTGGAATCTCATTTCAAGGGAGCCGTCCTGATTGCTTTTGCTGTCGCTCGTAAGAATCTTAGCTGAAATTAATTCCCCCATATTGACAGCCCTTGTGCTGTCTACAAGGGAATTAAGCACGTCATTTAGGTTGTCAGCTATCTCAATACCGCTATATTGGGGGTGGCCGTCTATAAGTTCCCTGGTAAATTGATCAAAAGAAAGTATTTTTATATTTTTTAGTTTGATTTTTTCTGTTGCGATTATATTGTCAAACAGCAACTCTAGGTTAGAACCATCTATAAATGTTAATTTAAGGTTTGTCATCATTATGACTAGTTTTGGTTCGTGAATGTTGTTGTTTTCTATAAGTTCGTTTAGCTTGTACTTTACTAAAAAGAGTTTTTCCCTGTTTAACCCCTGGGCAATCTCCATAAAAATTATTGAGCCGTTTACGTGCATTTCCAAAATGCTAGGAGTAGTGTCCATGGCAAAGTTTGTGTGCAGGATTTTGCCTATTGATTCAAAGAAAACATCAAATTTTATGGGTTTAGTAAAATATTTTACTACCGCAAACTTGGCAAGGGTTGCAACCTGGGTTCTTGGAACCTGAGGACCGCTTATTATGATTGGTATTTTTTTTGCGTTGGGGTCATCGCATTTTTTTGCAAGAAATTCCTGAAGATTGTCCATGTTCTCTTGAACATCAATGATAACAAGGTCTGGTAGAGTTGTTATCATCTTTGTGTAGGCATCCCTATTGCCAACAGCAGTTTCTACATTGACTTGTTCTGCAAGTAATTTCCCTTTGAGGAATTCTCGGAACATGGGCGATGCGTCGATCAGGAGTACTAGTTTCATGCTAGATATTTTACTTTATTGAGAGTATAATTTCAACTAGTGGCACATGGAATTCAATTTTTAGAAAAACTTGCTGCCCGAATAATGCTGAATTGTTGCAAAAAAATAGGAGGATAGTATTAAAATGAAAGTTCTTGTCTTAATAGCGGATGGAAGTGAGGAAATTGAAGTTTTAACACCCGTTGATTATCTGCGCAGGGCCAATCTTGATGTGACCCTTTGTTCTGTAAGTCCTAGTAGAACCGTCACTTGTTCTCATGGGGTAAGTGTAAATACAGATATGACCCTAGATTCTTTTTTAAGTGCAGGAGGAGCCTTGCCTGATGCAATAGTTGTCCCTGGTGGAATGCCTGGTACAACAAATATAGCTGCATCTGATGCTGCCCTTAAACTTATTGGTGAAATGTATAAGGATAAAAAATTAGTTTGCGCAATCTGTGCGGCTCCTGCCCTAGTCCTTAGTAAGTGTAACCTTCTTGCAGGGCATAAGTGGACTTGCTACCCTGGAATGCAAAGTCAGGCAGGAAAGGAAAGCGAAGCGGGCTATCAGGAAGGAATTTCCTTTGTGCATGATGGGACTTTAATAACAGGCAGGGGACCTGGGGCCGCTGAAGAGTTCAGCATGGAAATAGTAAAGACTTTATGCGGAAATGAAAGCTATGAAAAAATAAAGAAAGGCAGCTGCCAGCGTTAAGGAGAAAAGTGTGAAACTAAAAGCTATTATCACCAGTCTTTTAGAAACTGATATGTATAAATTCAGCATGGGGCAAGCTATATTTCATCAGTTTCCAAGCTATATGACAAATTGGGATTTTAAATGCCGAAATAAGGATGTATTTTTTACCAAAGAGATGGTAGAAGAGATTCAAGAGCAAATAAAGGCTTACTGCTCCTTGCATTTTACCGAAGATGAGTTGGATTATCTTAAGGGCATAGAATGGATAAAGCGCAATTACGTTGACTTTCTTAGGCTTTGGCACCCCCGCTATGAAGAGTTTTCTATTAAACACACAGAAGATGGCTGTGGTCTTTCTATAGAAACTTCTGGAACTTGGACTAATACTTCTTTTTATGAAATCCCAACCCTTGCTATTGTCAATGAAGTTTACTTCCGCATGACCCACGACTACGACACTCTGTTTAAGAGTTTCTGTGAAAAAGCTGATAAAAAGGTTGTAGCTTTAGTAGACGGAACCTTTAAGCTAGGAGCCTTTTCTGAATTTGGGCTTAGAAGGCGGCTTAGCGGGGAGGCCCAGGAACTTGTGATTAAGAAGATTGTGCAGGCAGAAAAAGAGAGTGGCTTTAAGGATTCGACTTTTGTTGGCACAAGCAACGTTTACTTAGCAAAAAAGTTAGGGATAAAACCTGTGGGAACTATGGCACACGAATATGTCCAATGTGTAGGGCAGGGAAACCGCAAGCACAATCCCGCTTATTCCAACTGGTATATGCTGGAATCTTGGATAAACGAGTATGGCGTTCTGAATGGGATTGCGCTTACCGATACAATAGGAACTGATGCCTTTTGCAAGGACTTCCGCAAAACGTATGCCACTCTTTTTAGCGGTGTCCGCCATGATTCTGGGGATCCCTACAAGTGGGGAGAAAAGATGATAGCCCACTATGAATCTTTGGGAATAGACCCTAAGTCTAAGACTTTGCTTTTTAGCGACAGTTTGGACTTTGAAAAGGCAAGTGCACTTTACGAATACTTTAAGGATAAAGCAAAGGTTGCTTTTGGAATAGGTACCTTCATTGCAAATGATACTTGTGTCCCTGCCTTAAACATTGTTATGAAAGTTACAGAATGTAACTATGGGCCTGTAGCAAAGTTGTCTGATGTAGAAGGAAAAAATATGTGTAAGGACCCTGCCTACATAGATTACTTAAAAAGGGCAATACAGTGGAGGTTGGACCACGCGGAGATGTAAGGGCTAAACAGAATACCTTGCATGGTGGGCCTGTTTTTCTTCGTAAAGCATTTTGTCTGCAGCCTTTATAAGATTTGAAGGGGTGTCTGTAACTCCTGGTAGGGCTGCAGCAAAGCCGACACTTATATTTATTGAATACTTTGTAAGCGAAAGCTCATTATATAGGGTAAAAGCCTTGTATAGCTCATCTTGAATTGCCTGTGCCTTGTAGCGGTTCAAGTTAGGGAATATCAGGGCAAATTCATCTCCCCCGTACCTGCAGACAAAGGCCTTTTCTTCTTTTACTGTATCTTTTAAGGTTTGTGCCGTCGTAACTATGGCGTTGTCTCCTTCTATGTGGCCAAAGGTATCGTTTATTTTTTTAAAGAGATCTATGTCTATCATAAAAAGATAGGCGTGATTAGGCTGGGAAGGTAGATTTTTTAAGACAGAATCAAGATATTTGTTAAATTCCTTCCTATTGTTTAAGCCTGTAAGTCCGTCCGTGTATATTGTTTTGTCAAGTATGTTGCTATGGGAGATTAAAAGGATGATTGTTATCGATTGCCACACCACTGGAACTTGGGGGTTATACAAATAATGGAGCATGGCTATCAGGGGAATTAGTATGCAACTCAGTTTCCCAACAATTTCTAGCTTTTCTTTAATGATATTCCTATTTATTATGTTTGCAAAGATTATGAGGGAAGCTATAAAAAAGTATGAGTAAACAATTAAAACTTTGATTATGTTTAAGTTTCCGTATGAAAAGGCATTAGTTCTTTTTTCTATTGCAAAGAGCCAACCTGTTATTGGTGAGCACAGGGCCATTAGGCAGACGATAAGGGCTGGTAAAAAGATAAGAAAAGATTTTTGCTTTGTAATCCATTTTTTTGTTTCCCCTTCGCAAAGTGTGTATAAGAGCCAATAGTAGCCTATTATTGCACTAAGGCATTGGATTAAAATATTGGAAAGACAGTTTAAGTAATATGCCAGAAAAAAACTTTCACCTTCAACAAATACCCAAAGGATTTCACATATAAGCACAAACTGAGTACACATAAGCAGGTGAGAAAACATAACATTGTGTACCTGCTTATCTCCACTTTGAACAGTCTTAAATATTGTCCAAAGTAAAAGGAAAATGCACATGAAATTTATTACAAGATAAAAGTCTTTAAATCCCATATCTTATTTTATCATAAAATACTAGCAAAAATCTACTTAGTTATGCACTAGCCCCTTAGCCTTTTTATACCAAATGTAATTGTCCGTTTTCTTTAAATACTTATACTGCTTTAAGTTATCTTCCATTTCATTTATTATGGTCTCAACTTTTTCACTTTCGCCCAGTTGCTGAAAATGCTTTGCGCAATAGTAACCTGCCTGAAAATTGTTTGAATTGAAAAATATATCTTGAATCTTTTCAAAATCCTCATTTAGGTTCAAATCCAATAGAACTTGCTCTGAATTTTTAAGCTCGTACTTCTGCTTAAAGGCTTTAAGCTCTTCTTTTGCTTCATCCCTTTTGTCTAAGGCAAGGAGAACTTTTATCTTTTTGAATAGTAATTCTTCGTCTTGTGAATAAGGGCCGGTTAAGCAGGACTGATATAACGTTAAGGCTTCTTCAAAGCGGTTGTCATCATAATAGGCATCAGCAAGCAGGGTTTTGTTAGCTATGGTTTCCTGCCTTTTTACTAAGCCTTCCAGCTCAAGGATTTTTTTTGAAGGGTTCACTGCATGGTCTATTGCCTGCCCTAAGTTGCGCACTGAATTAGAGGACAAAAGTTCTGGCAGTACTTCAAGCAACAGGTAGACCAAGCCCCCGATGTAGGGAAGAAATACAATCAGCCAAAGCCAAAGGAAGGGTTTTCTATTTTTTATTATATGAATAATAAGTGAAAGCTGAAGGATATAGGGTAGGAAGGCAATTATATAAGACATAGAAGAAGTTTAACTTCTTTTAAATTCAGTGTCAATGGATTGAGGTTTGCCAAAAAATATAAAATCAGCTAAGATATATTTTTATGGAAGACTACAAGAAAGAATTTATTGATTTTATGGTTGAATGTAAGGCCCTTAAGTTTGGTTCCTTTACCCTTAAGAGCGGAAGGCAGTCGCCTTTTTTTATGAATGCGGGGGCTTATGTAACTGGCTCTCAGCTTATGAAACTGGGCGAATTTTATGCAAAGGCAATACACGCAAACTTTGGTGATGATTTTGACCTCCTTTTTGGACCTGCTTACAAGGGAATTCCTTTGAGCGTCGCAACTGTAATTGCCTACAGCCGTCTTTACGGAAAAGAAATCCGCTATTGCTCTAACCGCAAAGAAGCAAAAGATCACGGGGCTGATAAGGGAAATTTGTTAGGTTCTGCTATTCAGGATGGAGACAGAATCGTTATCATAGAAGATGTCACTACCTCTGGTAAATCAATAGAAGAAACATATCCGATTGTTACCGGTCAGGCTAAGGTTAC
>CAJOQA010000225.1 GCA_905236465.1 uncultured Treponema sp. | reverse complement strand
TAGTCATCTTGTGCAAACGCAAGATGTGAAAGTAATAGTAGAGAGGTTAAAATAACTGATATTTTTTTCATTGATCCACCTGTTCAGCTTCATGCAAGTGTTTTGCTATAGTCTCATTTTCTGGATTTTTAGCAAGAGCTTGCTCCAAATATTTTCGTGATTGAGAATAAAGTCCCATTTTATAATAAACCCAACCTATGCTATCTAAACAAGCTGCGCTTTCGGGAGCAAAGGTCAAGGCCTTTTTGCAAAGAGATAAGGCCCTCGCTAAATCCTTATTTTGGCAAGCTAAGACATAGCCTAAACCATTCAGCGCAGTTGCATTATTCTCATCTTCTTCTAAAGATTTTTCATAGTATTTTATGCAAGTGTCCGTATCGCCCTTTTGCCAAGCAATAAAAGCAAACGAAGCGTACACGGAGGCATTTTTATACCCTGCAGAAATAAGGTTATTAAGCTCAAAATCAGCAAGATCTTGTCTTCCTGTCTTACAATACATAACAGCAAGCAGGTAGCGGCACTGCATGACACGGTCACTTTCCTTAGCTTCCTCACCTGACGCAGTTACCACTTGCTCTAGATAAATCATAGCATCATCGTACCTGTCAAGTTTTGCGTATGTAAGCCCTAAATAATAAGCTAAGTCAATAGGATCAACCCTTGCATCCTGTGGAAGACCAAGAAAAAAAGCTAACGCCCCTGAATAATTTCCACGGTTATAAAGAGAAATACCTTCCTCAATGCCTTCCTGTTCAGCCATTAATCGCACTCCTAAAAAATCCACTGCAAATTTTCATTAACTACTGCTGAAAAAGGTTCAGTATGCAAAAGAGAAAGCGTCACATAACCCTGCTCAACAAGACTAGCATCACAGTTACAGTCTCCAAGGGACAAAATACTTTTGTCACCCGTGCAAAGGCTATAAGTTCTACCATCCTCTTCTACTAAGCAAACATGATCCCTGTAATCTCTAAAGGAAATGCTTGCAAACTTTACGCCTTGATAAGAATCAGCAGAGGGAGCATTTACGTTCAAAAAATACTTACAAGGCTCCCCTTCTTTTATATTTCGGTCTTTTAAACATAAAGCTATAAGGTTTTCTAGATTTTTTGCAATAAAGTCAGCTAAAGGAGGAAACTTAAAAGGGGCCTCGTTTTCTTTTCTGTTCCTTTCTAGGCTGACCGCTATAGAAGGAAGGCCATAAATAGCAGCCTGGCGGGCAGCCCCACAGGTACCAGAATACACTATATCTGTACCAATATTGCCGTCCGCATTTATTCCAGAAATAAGCAGGTCTGGCTTAAAGGGAAGGTAGTCCCCTCTCATAGCAGAAACCACACAGTCTACAGGGCTTCCATCTAAGGCATAAAGGCTATCTCCCAACTTATTTAATAGAAGCTTTTTATTCATCGTTATGGAAGAAGAAGCACCGGACCTATTTGCTGAAGGGGCTACTACGCAAACTTCATGGTCTTTTCGTAAATAGTCGGCAAGGGTTATAAGCCCCTGCCCCGTAATGCCATCATCGTTAGTCAGCAGGATTTTCATAAAAGACGCACACCCTTAGCAGGTTTTACAACGTAGTACTCGGGGGTAAAACCAAAAATCCGCTCATATTCCTCAAGTTTTTCCTTATACTTGTCCAAGTCTTCCTTTCTTAAAATAGTATAAGTGCACCTACCAAAGCCTTTGCCGGTAATTCTGCCACAGTTAACGGGATTTCGTAAATCATCAGGGCTGGGGTCAAGTTCCTGAACCCTCTTCAAAAGCCAGTCTATTTCAGGACATGAAATATCGTATAAATCCCTCATATCAGCATGGCTTGCATTTACTGCCCTAGCAAAAGAGGCAAAATCAACCTTTTCCAGGGCCGCCTGAGCCTTTAAAAGATTTTTATGCTCATTCATTATGCATTTTAAATGCCTGCGTAAATCTTCACCGGCAACAGCAAGGACTTCATTAGCTTCAGAGCTTGTGTCAGCATAGTACCAACCGCCATAGACATTTGACTTTCTTTCTTTTAATTCTCCCAGTAAAAGAACATTTTCCGGTTGTTGTAAGCTTTCTTCATTCCACGTCACAATGCGGGGCACACGGGCATCTGTTAAAACTATTAATTTATCCTTAAATTTAAATGGAATTATTTCGTAAGACCCCTTACTATGGTCTGTAAGGACTAATGAATTTTCTTTAGAATATATAGAAGTAAAGGCATCGGCCCTATAGTTTAAAGAGCCAAGAAAAAGCCTGTTTGCCCGCTCAAGAACCTGCAACATTTGTTCAGAAGAACAACGGAATTTATTAAGTTCCCGTATGCACCAGGCTGAAGCTGTCTTAATGGCAGTTGTTATTCCAAAACCCGCAGAAGGAAGTATCTCTGAAAAAATTGTGAAGTCCATTCCTGAACATTCATAACCGCCACTTGTAAAACCGTAAATAACAGCTTTTATAGCGTTTGCCCATTTATCTTCCTTTTTAAACTTTAATGACGTCAGGCTAGACCTTTTTTTTTCACCCAACTGCACAAAATTGAAGCGCAAGTTTGTATCCGACCGTTTAGAAACAGCCACAAAGACAGGCATATTAACCGCCATAGACAGGGTCTTGTCCTTAAAAAACCAGGTATGTTCCCCAAGAAGGTGAAAGCGACCCGGCGCGCTTGCAACTACACCAGGCTCCTCCCCGTACTCTTCCTTATGAGCCTCTTTTATACTTTCCATCTTCAAAGTCCTTTTTAGTGGCTTCTAAAAAAGTCTAACAACTTACACTTTTTAGATGTCCTCTATTTCTTATTGCTTTTTTTGTAAAAATTTATAGAATAAATAATATAATGATTTGCATATTTTTACAAGTTTTTTCAGCAATTTTTTCGGGAATCATGGAAGCTCTTGCAATATCAAATGAAATCTCTCCCCTTGGCTCTCCCTTTTTAGGGCTTTTCTGCTTAATCCCCATTTACACAGCCCTCTACAAGGCAAAAAACTACCGCGAATCATTTTTTCTTTTCTTTTTACAAGTCCTTACCGTACATCTAATCTCATCCATTTGGCTAAAAAACTTTCACGGATACGCAGCATTCACCCTTGGAGCCTCCGCAGCAGGAACCGCTTTTGAAGGGGGAGTTTGCGGACTGATTTTTCATGCCCTACCCCATAGCCTAAACAAAACAAAAATCAAATTTGAAGAAAATGGGGGAAAACATTCATGGCTGATTCCCTTAAGGATATTTTATTTTTCTTCTGTCTGGGTCTTTTGGGAATGGACAAAGTCAACAGGGGCAATGGGCTACCCCTGGGGAACCCTCTTTATGTCAGCATATAAATGGAAGATTTTTTGCCAGATTGCGGACATAAGCGGTGTTTGGGGGATAACATTTTTATGGTCTTTAGTTTCAGCATTATTCGCAGAAGGTTTAAGATTACTTTACGACTTACCTAAGAGCCAAAACCCACTTGCAGGTAGCCACTATTATACAAAAAGCGCAAAAGTTATAGCCCTATTTTTCTTAGTAACCTTTGTATATGGCATCTTTAAATTCTTTGAGCCAAGAAGGCCCTTTAAATCAATTAATATCGTGGCAGTCCAGCAAAACATAGACCCCTGGGAAACTGAAGAAAACCAAAGCATAAACATCTCCAAAAAACTGACTGAAGAAAAAATCGCGGAACTAAAGGCAAGGGGGCAAAAAGCTGATATTGTTCTTTGGAGTGAGGGTGTCTTAGGACATTCATTTCCCAGGTCACGGGTCTACTACGAAAACAACCCCAAAGACGAAAGCCTTACAGCCTTTATAAAACGAATGGGAGTACCCTTTATAATCGGGGGATCGGTCCGCCTTAACATACCGGAAAGAAAGTATGCAAACGCAGCAATTCTTTTTGACAGTGATGGAACCTATTCCGCCTTTTACAACAAGCGTCATCTAGTTCCCTTTGCAGAAGGGATCCCCTACTTAGAAAACCCGCTGATGCACTTTTTTATGAAAGAAGTCGTAGGTTTTACCTCAACTTATACAAGTGGCAGTCAGAATATAATTTTTAAGATACCTTTAAGCTCATATCAGGGAGACGAATGCCCCCTTGAATACACGCAAGAAAGGGACCTGCTTGTGGAATTAGACAAAAAGGGAAGAAGCGATCAAGAAACTAGGGAAAAGTTCATTCAAAACAAAATGGAAAACCCACAATCATTTGCGCTTTTTTCTACCCCTATCTGTTTTGAAGATTCCTTTAACGACATTTGCCGCCCCCTCTACATACAGGGAAGCGAAATCTTCCTTAATATAACAAACGATTCTTGGTCAAAGATGGAAGCGGCTGAATACCAGCACTTTATCGTTTCTAGCTTCAGGGCAATCGAATACCGGATCCCTTTGCTGCGTTGCACTAATTCCGGTTGCTCCGCCATAGTAGATCCTGCCGGCAGGGTTTCAAATATGCTTCCACTTTTTACACAGTCAGCCTTTGCAGCAAGTATTCCCCTGTACAAAAGACAGGTGACATACTATGCAAAATACGGGGATGTTTTTGCATACACACTTTTCCTTTTTATCGCGCTAGTCTTTGTCTGCGTCATTTATGAGGATTTCATAAAGGAGAGGATAAAAAAATGAAAATACACTTAAAAAGAATCACGATACGAGGAATAGTTACAGTAATAGCGGCCCTTTGCATTTTTTTAGGAAGTTTTTTTAACTACGAAGACTTTTTAAGTATCCTCTTTGGTTGTATCTTAGGAGGAATATACGGGGCTGGTGCTGCCGGCATCTATCTTGTCATAAAAACTGCAAAGTTTTTACTCTTTTCTTCAAATCTTGAATACTTAACATTGTTTTCAGGATCTTTTTTGGCAGCCCTAGTTTCAGGCCTCATCTTGGGTAGCCCCATGCCTTTTGAAAAAAAATTAGGGGTAGCTCAAATTTTTAAAGATCTAATTGCAATTCTTGCTTCCTACATTATTTTGTGCTTATTTTTTTTCTTTGCCAAAGGAAAAGAAAATCTTATCATAAATCTTCCCTCTTTATTTCTAAAAGCAGCTGCTACCCTACCGCTCACTATTATCTTACGCCCCATTGCCGGCACGCAGCTTTACGGCAGCAACGAAGAAGAAGCGGATGAGCTCTTAGAAAGCCTAAGAAAAAAAGATAATTAATTTTATTTTAAGGAGTAAAAAATTGAGATGTCCTTCATGTGGCAGTTTAGATGATAAAGTCATAGAATCAAGATCCATGGCAGATGGTGAAAGCATCAGAAGAAGAAGGGAATGTAACGCCTGCCACTTCCGCTTCACAAGCTATGAGCACATAGAAGAAAAACCCTTTATGGTCATAAAAAGGGATAAAAGGAGGGAGCCCTTTGACAGGGAAAAGCTTTCACGAGGAATTGAGCATGCTTTGGAAAAAAGAGCAGTCTCTACAAATACGGTTGACCAACTGGTAAATGAAATTGAAGAGGAAGTCTATACAAAAGGAAAACTTGCTCGGGAACTTCCAACTGCAGAAATAGGTGAAATAGTCTTAAAAAGACTCAATTCTATAGATAAAGTTGCCTATATCCGCTTTGCCTCTGTTTACAAGCATTTTAACGACCTAGATGAGTTTATCAAAGAGGTAAAAAAAATAGGCGGGCAGGAAAATGCTGAAGAAAAATAAGAGGGAGATAGAAAAATGACTGTTACCTTACGGGAGATCAGAAGACTTCAAGAAAAAGTTCAAGAAGAAATAAAGACTCTTAAAAACCTGCCGGATGAAGAAGCTGATTATGAAAAACTTGCAAAATTAAGGACATTAAGCTTTACAATTTCTATGGTTTTCCTGCGGCATAGTATGGAAAAGGACAGCGCAGAAATAGAATTGCAGCCTTCAGACAGCGTAATAGTTGCAGCCTTAAAACCATATAAAATAACTAGTGATATTTCCCCCATAGGAGACACGTCTTCCCCACTAGAAGAAGAGAAAGTTGAAAAAAAAGCAGCAGTCCCAATTGCGGAGTTCATCGACAACAGCTGCACCCTTGCAAAAGATGTCGCCGATGAGTTGCACTTTATGCAAACATCCCTTGACAGCTGCAAAAACACCATACTAAAACAAAATATAGCTAGCCGTCTTGAAAAGGCCTTAAAAGAAGTAGAAGAAATTTATTCCCTTAGAAAAGACAGCAAAAAACTTTCCCTGTGGAAAACATCTATGGTAGAAGACCGTGTTGATGCGGCAAAAATACTTGGCAGGGTAAAAAGCGACAAAAAGGCTGCTGCTGCCAGAGAGAACGGGAAAAAGGGTGGCAGGCCTAAAAAAGAAGTTCCTAAAGAAAAAAAGACAAAAAAAGGAAGAAAAAATTGACTTTACGCTATATATGGTGTATATTAAGTATAGGTTCTAGTGTAAAGTCACTATTTGCATTAGACAAATTCCCACCCGCTCTGTCAGCTTTTTCCCACAATCCCACTGGCAGAGCATCTTTTACTACAAATGGCTGAACGAAATAAAAGCACACAGGCAATCATACTCAGTGTAAAGGAATCTCCTAAAAATAACAGGAATGTCTGCCTACTTTCACCAGACAAGGGGATTTTTTTTTCAACCCTCTACGGCGGGCCTAAAAGTAAACTTAAATCTTTAATTCAACCCTTTAACATTGGAACCATATACATATACGAAGACGAAGCAAAAAATCTTATAAAGATTTCTGATTTTGACCCTCAAAATTTTCACCTGACTTTCAGGACTAGCATAATAAAAAACTTAGCCGCAAATCTTGCAGAAGAGATAGTTATAAAAACAAAATGCGGGGGAGAGGCAAAAAGTGCCTTTGTTCTCTTAAAGGCCTTTTTAGATGGAATAGATGCCTTTGATGAATCCCAGACTGAACCCGGCCTTTTGCGTTTTATATGGAGATACCTGGGACTTTTGGGAATACAAGCAGAGACAAGCAGTTGCGGGGACTGTGGCAAGACTTTTGAAGGAAAGGTATTCCTTAACCCTAACTTAAATAATTTTTTATGCTATTCCTGTGGGGCAAAAAAGAAGCTACAATCATTTTGCACTAATGCAGCAGCCATTGAATATCTAAGGGCAATAAACAACAAAAGTCCTTCAGAATCAAGAAAAATGCTTTTGGACAAAGAAACTGAAAAAAGCCTTAAATATATTCTTTTTCACCTGATTCAAGAAGCAACAGGTTCAAAGTTAAATTCTATAGAATTTTTTTTCTCATTATAGTATATTAAAAGCGAAAGATTCAAAATTAAAAGGAAAAAGCTTTGTCCACTTGGAATAAAAAAACAGTTTTAAGAAGCCAAACAGAAGAATTAATTTCAAGATATGGAATAGATATGCTGACTGCAAGCATAATGGTTAGAAGAGGTATAACCAAAGGCAGCGATATTCTTTATTTTATGGAGGACGACCTACGTTTTCAGCACAGCCCCTTCTCATTCACTATGATGGAAGAAGCTCTCGATAGGATTCTTGATGCTATAGAAGAAAAAGAAAAAATTCTTATTTTTGGAGACAGGGATGTTGACGGTGTAACAGCAACAACCCTCCTTTACGACTGCCTTACAGATATGGGGGGAAACGTTTCTTACCGGCTTCCAACTGGAGACGATGCCTATGGTCTTAGCATGGTAGCCGTAGACGACTTTTCAAAAGAAGAAGGTAGCCTAATCATAACAGTTGACTGTGGTATCTCGAACAATAATGAAATTGCCCACGCAGGAGACTTGGGAATAGATGTTATAGTCCTCGATCACCACAATCCTCCGTCAGATTTACCTAGCCCCGCAATAATAATTGACCCAAAACTTTCAGATTCAGGGTATCCCTTCCCAGATATTTCGGGTTGTGCTGTAGTTTACAAGGTTGTCAGTGCCCTGCGCTTTAGCCACAGTAAATGGTACAAAACAGATGCAGCCCTCTTGGATATAAAGGAAGAAGAAGGTGGCTTTTGCATAGACTGCGTAAAAATACGAAATCTTGTCCCGACAGGAAAAATTTCAGAACATGTGGCTGCCGGTAAAGGCTTAGAGGAGACACGGCTCCCCACATATCTAAAAAGCAGCCTGATTCTTGTTTGGGATGCAGACAGGGTAAAAAAAATGCTAACTTTAGCATTTGGCTCGGGGACAGATTTCAACTTGTTGGATATCCGCCCCCTGACAGCAGCCTTTTTTCCAACCCTTGCCAATTTGGGGCTAGACAAAATAAAAACTATGTCAAAGATTGCCCGTTACGGCAACCACGAGCCCACTGAGATTGGTGGCTTTTATAACATATACGTTACGTATGCCCAGACAGCACTTAGGCATGAATTTCCAAAGATGATAAAACAAGAAGACAACGATATGCAGCTTGTAGCCCTTGCAGCCCTTGCAGACATCATGCCTATGCAAAATGAAAACAGGATCTTTGTTAAAAGAGCCTTAAAACTTATAAATTCCAAAGAAATCAGACCTGGTCTTTTTGAATTGATGACAAGGCTGAATCTCCTGACTAAAAAAGTGAATTCCACAGATTTAAGTTGGCAGGTAATATCTAACTTAAATGCGGCAGGTCGCTTAGGTCATCCTGAACTTGCGGCAGAACTTTTTATCAGCAAAGAGGCAGAAACAAGGGATGAGGTTGCAAAAAAAATCATAGAGCTAAACAGTGAACGAAAGCAGCTAACCCTTGACGCTTGGTCCTATGCGGCAATACAGGCAAAAACGTCTATCCCTGTCCACAATAACAAATTGTGTGTTGTGATTGACGAACGGATAAACAGGGGTGTTTGCGGAATATTGGCAGGCAGACTGCTTGCTTCCTATGACTTACCTGCTATAGTTGTTACATTCGTGGGGCAAAATGCCATAGGGTCAATGAGAAGCTGCAGGGGGCTTGATGCAACAAAATTCTTAGACAAAATGGCTTCTGTTTTTTTAAACCACGGAGGACACACAGCCGCAGCAGGTTTTAGCCTAGAAAGAAGCAGGCTTGAAGAATTTGAGCAGCTGCTGAAGGATTTTTCTAAAGAAATAGAGCTTTCTGAATCAACCTCAAATACTTTTGAGATCGATGCAGAAATCCCCCCTTCCCTTTTAACCCCAACCCTTTTAAACACTGAAGACAGGTTTGAGCCCTTTGGGGAAGCAAACCCACCTCTTTCCTTTATGACAAAGAGCCTGCCTATTACAGATGCAATGGTCATGGATAAGGGGGAAAAACTTCATCTTAAGCTTACCCTGGACTCCGGTAAATACAAGTGGCCGGCTCTCTTTTGGAGCCAGGGAGAAAGGCTGCACAGAGATTTTGAGGTAGGGGACAAAATAGACTTGATTTATCATGTTGAGCGCAATACATTCAGGGGTAATGAAACGCCCCAGTTGATTATATCAGACATAAAAAAAGAATAGGAGTTAACAATGAAAAAAACAGGAGCACTTTTGCTTGGCTTGGCACTTTCTCTTTTTGCCCTCTTTCCTCTTTCTGCAAGGGAAGCGGCCTATACAGGGGAAGATTACAACATCCGCCTTTTCTACAACGACGTAGCCTTTCCAGGGGACGCTGTCTTTGTCAGAATGATTATTGAACAGAATGGAAAAAAGAACAAGGACAAGCAATTGGAAGAAACGAGCGCAACACTTGAACTTTTTAATTCAGAAAAAAGGTTGGACAAAGCTGCTTTTTACAGCCTTCCTTCAGATTCGTCTAAAACAAGGCTTACCCTGTTAGCAGGTATTGCCCTTTCCTCTTGGCTTAATAGCTCGGACTCTTATAAGCTTAGCGTCAAGTACAAGCCCTACGGTGGGCAAACTATGGAATTTGAACTTCCCTTTGGCTTAGACAAAAAAGACTTTGAGGAATACACCCTCCAAGCAACCCAGGGAATGACAAATATTCAAAACGACAGAAGTGAAAAAAGAATGAAGCAAATTGAGAAGCTGAATAAAGCACTGGGAACTTTTGACACAAAAGGCGTTTATCAAACGACAGCCTTTGTTCCCCCAACTCAAGCAACTCGTCGAACTTCTTACTATGCAGAGCGAAGAATTTACAAGTACACAAATGGAAAAGAAGTAACCAGCCTTCATTACGGTACAGACTACGGAATCCCAACAGGTAGCAAGGTTACTTCCTGTGCGGCAGGAAAAGTTGTCGTTGCAGAAAACAGGGTTACAACAGGTTGGAGCGTTTGCATTGAGCACCTACCAGGACTTTACAGCCTTTACTACCACATGAGCGAGCTCAAGGTAAAAGAGGGGGACACCGTAAAGGCAGGAGACCTGATAGGTTTAAGTGGAGCTACAGGCTTTGCCACAGGTCCCCATCTCCATTGGGAGATGAGGCTTAATATGTCAGCCGTAAATCCTGACTTCTTTGTCAACGATTTTACTTTCTCAGCTTCTGCCCAATAAGGCAAGGAATTCTTTTTCGGTTATAACGGGAATACCTAAAGTGGCTGCCTTCTTATTTTTAGAGGAGCCGCTTGTCGTGTCATTTGTTACAAGGTAAGAAAGCCCCTTTACCACAGAAGATTTTACAGAACCGCCAGCTTCTTTCACAAGATTTTGTGCATCAGCCCTTTTCATGGATGTAAGTTCCCCTGTAAAACAGAAAGAAAGGTTTGCAAGATTACCGGTTTTCTCCCCCTCCTGCAAGTCTATAATTCCGCTTTTTACAAGATTTTCCATTTCGCTTTTATTTTCTGCAAGCCCCTCAACCAAGGTCTTTGCCATAACTTCAGCAAAACCGTAAACGGCTTCTATCTGCTCAGAAGAAGAAGCAAACAGTTTTTCTAAAGTGTTAAAACCACCATCGATAAGTTTTTCAACAACAGTTTCCCCTATGCCTTCTATGTCAAAACCGGCAATAAATTTAGCAAGGGAAACTTTTCTGTGGTTTTGGATAGAAAGCGCTACTTTTTTTGCCCCTTTTGAAACCTTTTCATCCTTTATGCTCTCTGAATTTAAAAAGTATGGCGTAAGTTTATCTTCAGTTAAAGAATAAATATCCGTAACAGATTTGAGCAAGCCATCCTTAAAAAGGGATCTGATTAAAGTCTCCCCTAAATCCCTGATATCCACAACAGAGACCCACTTAAGCAAACGATGCAATATACGCTTACTGCAAGATTTATTAGGACAATAAAGCCTAGTCCCCTCATTAATAAGAGTAGAAGCACATGCAGAACACTTTTCCGGTAGCTTAAGAGGAACTTCACTAGCATCATTGCCAGCTGCCTGTATAACGCTTTCAATCTTGGGAATGATTTCTCCCCGCTTTACAACAACAACCCTGCTGCCTATTTTTACCCCCAAAGCTTCTATAGTATTAGGATTAACAAGGCTTGCCCTTTGCACAGTAGTTCCATTCAGGTCAACAGGATCAAAAACAGCTACAGGTGTGTAAGTCGCGCCGGCTTCGTTCCATTCAACTTTTCTTACGGTCGTGACAGCCTCCTCAAGGCTGAACTTAAACGCAATCTGCCTGTCGGGCCTGTCGCGGCTGGCATCCTCATGGTCAACACGTCTTTCTTTTATAACAAGGCCGTCTATATCGTAATCAAAACTTTTTCTTACTTCCATTATGTGGGCACGAAAAGCAATGACTTCCTCTGCCCCCCTGCAAATCTTTAGCGGAACAATATTAAAACCGCATTTTTTTAGCCAAACAAGTTTTCCTTCCTCATCATCATAGGGCTGATTTCCCTCGGTTGCCCACACATCATAGGTTATTAAAGTCAAGTGCTCGCTTCCAGCCCCATCCTTTCGCTTCATAAGACCATTGGCGGCATTGCGGCAGTTGGCCTTGTCGGCAAAAAGGCTGTCGTGAACCTGATGAGTCATAATGACTTCTCCGCGGATTCCACCCGTAAAATCAACAGGACTTCCATCTTCTAAAAAAAGCTCAGGCCTTACCCCCTGCATCTTAAGGGCATTCGCAGTAATAACATCCCCCAGGCTTCCATCGCCACGGGTCACAGCCCTAACAAGCCGTCCCTTCTCATACTGCAGCTCAAGGCTAGCCCCATCCAGTTTTAACTCTACAAGATATTCAGGGTAGGCATGTTTACTTGCCCAAGCTAAAAATTCCTCGGGATTTGCGGCCTTTTCCTGACTTCCCATAGGCATGACATGTTTTGCCTTCGCAAAATTTATTGAATCAGCGCCCACCTTGTGAAGTATCTCATTTTCAGGGTCAAGTCCCTTTAGTTCATCCCAAAGGGCATCAAATTCTGCATCAGAAATTTCGCCCTCACCATTGTAATATGATTTTTGATATCTTTGTATAAGAGCAGAAAGCTCTTCTATTCTTTTTTCTAACGAATCCATTTCCTAACTATAAATTAATAAAGCATAATTGTCAAAGGCAAAAGGACAGCTCGAACAGAGACGTCTTTAAATTTTGAATAAAGCATTCAAGAATTCACCCTAACCGCCGATAATATAATTACCAGGTGTACAATTATCCCCTCCCACCCATTTACACCTGGTTGCCTGATGGGCAAGGCCGGTTGTTCTTGTAACAGCCGGTCTCTTTTTTTTACATTGACAAAGCAAATAAAATTTCTTATTATGTTGGAATGAAAAAAACAAAAAAATGGCCTTTGCTTTTAATCATACTACTTATATTTTTTTCATCCCTATGCGGAGCCCTATTAGGAAAAGCACTTGCCATTACCCAAAATACAATCAATACTGAAAATTTCACAGAATTTACAACAGCTTTACCCACAAAGCTTCTAGACATAAATGGCGAACTCATAACCGAATTTGCTAGTGATGAAAAAAGAGAGATTATCGCCCTAAACCGCCTGCCCCAACACATGATAGATGCCCTGCTTACCAGGGAAGACAGAATTTTCTACCAGCACAGGGGCTATAGCGCAAAGGCCCTATTCCGTGCAGTTATAGGAATAGTTTCAGGCTCTTCGCTTGGAGGTGGTTCTACCCTAACCCAGCAGATTGCCGGTACCCTCTACTGTGACCGTAAGGAAAAATCCGTAAAGCGAAAGTTCAAGGAGCTATGGTGGGCCTTTCAGATGGAGCGCAGGTACTCAAAAAATGAAATTCTTGAACTATACTTAAATAAAATCTTCTTTGGTGGCGGAACTTACGGTGTAAATGCCGCAAGTAAATATTACTTTGGGCACGGGGCTACCCAGATTACGCCTGCGGAAGCCGCGATACTTGTAATTCAGCTTTCAAACCCCACCCACTACAACCCCTTTGAGCACCCAAACGTTGCACGGGACATGCAAAGCTATATCCTAAAGGAGATGGTAGAAAGCGGCTACATAAGCCAGCAAGTAGCGGACGAGTCCTTTGAAAGCTATTGGTCAACATTCGACTACACAAGAACCTCTTCTTCCGCCTATGCAATGAGACAGGACGAGGCCCCCTGGTTCAGCGAATACGTAAGAAGGGAGTTGAACGGAATGTTATACGGAGACGATGACATATACACTGGCGGCTATACCGTAAACACAACGCTTAATCTAAGCCACCAAAAAGAAGCCGAGCAAATCATGGCAGACTACATAGTCTACGCAAACAAAACGTATCAGCAGTCCGTAAGCTCAAGCCGCATGAGCTATTTTAAGCGCTACACCCGCCTGTCCGATTTGCTAACTTTGGCATTCAACCTGCCGGATTTGCGGGTAACAGAACAGCGGGCTGAAACCCTTGCCATAAAGGAATACACGGAAGCTGCTAACCCTGTACTAGACATCATGTCCATGATGTGTGGCATAGAAGATTTAAAAACCCAAGTAATAACAAAGGGCAATGTGTTAATAAAACAGAACGCAGAAAGAAACACCGTAGAAGGAACCATGATCGCCCTTGAAAACTCTACCGGATATATTGATGCAATAGTGGGTGGTTCAAAATACGACCAATCAAATCAGTTCATCAGGGCTGTACAAGCTAAAATTCAGCCAGGCTCTTCATTTAAGCCCCTCTATTACTCTAGTGCCATTGATGCACAAGTCGTTACAATGACATCTGTAATAAGTGACACACCGGTAGTATTCCAAAAAGCTGATGGAACTCCATACATACCCAATAACTACGGTGGCGCCTATAGGGGTAACGTACAAGTTTGGTATGCCCTCTGCCAGTCTTTAAATATACCAGCCCTTAAGATTCTAGATATGCAGGGTTTTGATGCGGCAATCGACAGGACAACCTCGCTTTTAGGTATTCCGCAAAATGAATGGGAAAGCAGAAGCATAAGCCCCGTTTACCCGCTTGGCCTTGGAGTTTGTTCAGTCAGACCAATAGAAATGGCAAAAGCTTATGCTACAATCGCTAATAACGGAAAAGAAGTAACACCAATTGCAATCCGCAACATAGAAGACAGGGATGGCAATATAAAACTTAATCCTGAAAAAGAACTTAGGGACAAGCAGAATGCGCTTGGCGAACAGCTTCAAATTATTTCCCCCGAGAACGCATTTATAATGCAAGAGATGATGAAACATACAGTTAGTGGCGGTACATTGGCTGCCGGCTCTAACTTCTCCTCTACCCTTAGGAAAATCAACAAAGACAAGGGAACCGGTTACAAATTCCGTTTTACCGCAGCAGACGGCAGCAGGTTCAATATGCCGGTCGCAGGAAAAACAGGAACAACCCAAAACTGGGCAGATGCTTGGGCAATTGGTTTTACCCCCTACTACACGGCAGTCTTTTGGTATGGATTTGACAGACCGGGTCAGTCATTGGGCCTTGCCATAACAGGCGCTTCCCTTGCGGCTCCTGCTTGGGGTGACTTTATGAACTTTGCAAACCAGGGGAAACCCTATAAAAAGTTTTTTGACACAATTCCAGAAGGTATAGTATCGCTGACCGTTTGCTCAGAAAGCGGGGGGCTGCTAACCGAAGCCTGCGGGGATCACAGGATTGCAGCCTACTACCTAAAGGGGACAGAACCAACGGAAGCGTGTAAGAAGCACACTAATACCACCCCCCAGTCAATAGGGAAAAGCAGGCTTGAACAAGAAGCGGTAATTTCCGGCTGGGCCTACCAGGGAAATGAAGAAGAAGACGACCTTTCTGTTGATTTGGACTTCTTGGAAGAAAAAACAGAAGAAGATTCTGATTGGTTTAACAGTATTTTTGGCAGTGAAGATGAAGGGGAAGAAGAAAACGATGAAGACTTTAATGAAGAGCAGGATTCTTTCCTATTCTGGTGATATTGAGGGTTAGCTATGCTTGTGAAAATCAACGAGGTACGGGTAAAAAGAAGAGTCCGCAAAGATTTAGGTGACATAGAAAGCCTTAAGACAAGTTTAAAAACCTACGGCCTTCTTAACCCCATAACACTCAATTCAAAATATGAACTGATTGCAGGTGAAAGAAGGCTTGAAGCAGCAAAGGCTTTAGGTTGGGAAAACATAAATGCTGTTGTCTTGGGCAAAGAAATTGATGATGTCAGCGAACTAGAAATGGAACTTGAAGAAAACAATCAGCGGAAAGAATTTACCCAAGAAGAATTGTTAGAAGGCTACCACCGCTTAGAAAAATTACGGAATCCCTCCTTCTTTGCAAAACTTATAAAAGTCTTAAAAAACATCTTCATAACTCTGGCAGACTTTTTCAAGGGGCTTTTTTCACACCCCAAAAAGAAGAGCAGGGGAAAATAGCTTCTAAGTCACAAGGTCATATTGAGCAAGGCGAAATATCTATAAAACACCCGCCATGCTCAAAATGATTTAAGATTTTTTTTACTTTAGGACTAGGCGGCAGAACTTTTTCTTTCCTGCCCTAACAACAAAGTCCCCATCTTCATCTGCATCAGAAAGGGTAATCACAGCCTTAACATCGCTAATGTTCTTACCGTTAATGCTTGCCCCCCCCTGCTGTACCAGACGCCTAGCATCTGACTTTGTAGCACAAAGTTTACAAGTAAAGTATAAGTCACATACATTCATGCCAGATTCAAAATCAGCTTTAGAAAGTTCAACTGTAGGCATGTGTTGCTTGTCACCACCACTGCTAAACGCTGCTTTTGCCCCTGCAAGAGCCTTATCAGCTTCTTCCTTTCCATGAATAACAGCCGTTACTTCCCAGGCAAGCCTTTCCTTAGCCGCATTTATATCAGCAGAGCAAATAGCGTCAATTTCTTCAATCTCCAAAAAAGTAAAAAGAAGGAAGAATTTTCGTACATCTGCATCAGGAACATTGCGCCAATACTGGAAAAAGTCAAAAACAGGAGTAAGTTCTTTATCAAGAAAAATCGCCCCCTTTTCGCTCTTTCCCATCTTTTTACCATCAGCCCTCATAATCAATGGGAAGGTAAGGCCAAAGCTTTGATGCTCCTCATTAAGCTCGCTAGTTCCCCCCAGCTTTCGGCGGATTAAATCAACACCTGCTGTAATATTTCCCCACTGATCAGCCCCGCCTATCTGCAAACAGGCCCCATATTTTTCATGCAGGTTCAAAAAGTCAAAGGCCTGCAACAACTGATAGTTAAATTCTATAAAAGAAAGTCCCCTTTCAAGTCGTAACTTGTACTCTTCATTAGTAAGCATACGGTTAACGGAAAAGCAGGAGCCGATATCCCTAAGAAAATCAATATAGTTCAAATTAGCAAGCCAATCAGCATTATCAACAGCCCTTGCCTTATCCCCATCAAAACCTAAGAAGGTATCAAGCTGAGCAGTTATTTTTTTTACATTGTCATTGATCTGGCTGTAGTCAAGCATTTTTCTCATCTCAGTTTTCCCAGAGGGATCACCTATTCTTCCGGTACCACCGCCAACAAGGGCAATCCCCTTGTGCCCAAATTTCATCAAATGCCTAAAAGCAAAAAAAGGAACCATGTGACCAATATGCAAACTTGGTCCTGTGGGATCACAACCTACATAAAATGTTACCGGTCCCTGATCCATTTTCTTTGAAAGGGCTTCTAAATCCGTACACTGGTTAAAAAAACCTCTCGCCTGCAAAGTTTCAATCGCTTTGTTCATAAAAACTCCAACTTAAAATATATTTAAAAATAAAAAAAAGGAACCCCCTTACGGAAGTTCCTGTATATGTGCAAGTAAAAAAACACATTACAAGTGGCAATTCCGAAGGCAAAAAAGAGAAGTATCAGCATAATAAAGGTATGCCAACGTAGAGGAATTGATTTTTACAGCCCACGCAGTAATGTTTTCCATAGCCAAAATACTAGCATTACTTTTCCCTTTAGTCAATTGACAAAAGTAGAATTTAAGCCATATAATCAAAAGAAAAGCAAATCATTTCAATGGAGTATACTGATGACAAAGACAAAAAAAATCTTTTCTTTCCTTGCTATTTTTTTCGCGCTTACACTAAACCTTGTTGCACAAAATAAATTTGTAGGAAAAACATACATCTCAACATCAGTCATGGCAGATGGAGTAGATATAATCCCAATCATGAATGCTATGGGTATAAATGATTTTTTTAAGATTGTTTTTAAAACTGACAAACTTTGCGACTTTATAATGACTTCGCCGGATACTGGGGAAGAAGAGACAAATGCAGACTGTAGTTATTCAATAGATAAAAGTAAGAAAACGGTAAAAATAAAAATCGAAGGTGAAGAGCAGGAATTCACTTATTCAGATGATTTCAATAAACTATCATTTGAAACATCAGAATTTGAAATTGAAGACCAGACAATGCCACTTTCAATTGTATTCACCGAAGAAACACTTGCGAGAAAAAGCCAAAATATAACAGTTCAAGAAGAAGAGGTTATAGATT
>CAJOQA010000224.1 GCA_905236465.1 uncultured Treponema sp. | reverse complement strand
TTAAATGACGAAAGACATTCACTGAAACCAATTGATATGCAAGAGATTCCTTCTCCCAAAGAATTCAAAGACTATCTTGACCAGTACGTAGTGGGTCAGGACTATGCAAAGAAGGTTCTTTCTGTAGCCGTCTACAACCATTACAAGAGGCTTTCTATTCCCCGCGAAAAGCTCATGGACACTGATGTTCGCATAGAAAAGTCTAACATCCTTCTTTTAGGACCAACAGGTAGCGGAAAAACCCTACTTGCAAGGACTTTAGCACAAAAACTAAAAGTTCCCTTTGCAATAGCAGATGCAACTACCCTAACAGAAGCCGGTTACGTTGGTGAAGATGTAGAAAATGTTCTTCTAAAACTGATAAATGCTGCAGATGGAGACGTAAGTGCTGCTGAGCGCGGTATTATTTTTATAGATGAAATCGATAAAATCAGCAGAAAGAGCGAGAACACCTCTATAACTCGGGATGTTTCAGGTGAAGGTGTACAGCAGGCCCTTCTTAAAATTCTTGAAGGAACACATGCTTCTGTTCCACCGCAGGGTGGCAGAAAGCATCCCAATCAGGAAATGATTGACATTGACACTACAAACATCCTCTTTATTTGTGGCGGAGCATTTGTCGGTTTGGATAAAATAATCGAGCAGCGGCTTTCATCTTCTTCAATTGGTTTTGGAGCAGAAGGAACCCACAGAAACGAAGAAGACTGCATGAAGTTGCTTAACCAAGTTACTAGCGATGATCTTGTTAAGTTTGGAATAATTCCAGAACTTATTGGTCGCTTGCCTATGACCTGTGCTTTAAAAGAGCTTAACCGCGATGACCTAAAAAGGATACTTACGGAACCAAAGAACGCTATAACAAAGCAGTTCCAGGCTTCTTTTGAGCTAGACGATGTGGATTTAACATTTAATGAAGAAGCAATAGACGAAATTGCTGACATAGCAATAAAAAGCAAGACTGGGGCCCGCGGTCTCCGTGCCATTGTTGAAAAGATGCTCTTGGACATCATGTTTGAAGTTCCAAGCGTAAAAGGCAAGAAAAAGCTTGAGATTACCAAGGATATTGTAGACCAAAAGCACGTTCCTTCAGCAGAGCAGCTTTTAGTAGAACAAAAAACAGCCTAAAAATTCCTGCTTATAGTGCCACCCCGAACGCTAGACTACGGCCGTGTGTTTCGGGGTCTATTTCACTTCATCTAACAAAAAACTTAGATTAAAGACTTTAGAATCTGCAAAGTAAGATCAGCTGTTTTTTCCCAAGAAAAACGGCTTGCCCACTCCAATTCATCAGCAATTAAATTTTGCCGTAACTTTTCGTCCACTATTATTTTTTCTATTGTTTCCGCCATTTCTTCTATGTTATCACTGTCAAAATATAAGGTTTTCCCACCTGTTATTTCAGGCAGTGCCCCCTGATTTGAGCAGGCTACCGGAAGCCCTGTTGCCATTGCTTCAAGAACAGACAGCCCTACACCTTCATTTACAGAAGGAAAGACGCAGGCATCAGCATTCCTATATAATTCAGGGAAATTTTCATGGGGAAAGTAGCCGGTTATAAAAATATCGCTTGCAGCATCTGACATAAAGGCCGCCTTATGAACTTCTTCACCATAAGAGCTTTCACTTCCTGCAAGAACTAACCTATAAGGAAGTCCAGTTTTTTTCTTAAAAAGAGAAAAGGCTTTTATAAGCTCAATATGTTTTTTTTCAGGTCCCTGCATCCTGCTTGCATAAATTATATAGGGTTTCTTTATAGCAAAGGGTTTTATATCTACAACTTCAGAGCTTTTAGTTGCATCCGCTATTGGATAAAACATGCTGTGGTTTATACCATTATAGACTACTTCGATCCGCTTGCACTTAACAGATGATTTTTCTAAATCTTTTTTAATATATTTACTAGCAGCAATTATACAAGCGGACCTAGAAAGCCCCTTTTTTATTGAAGAATAAAAATATTTGTCTCGCCCTTGAGTAAACAAATTAGATACAATGTCATTTACAATAGCAAGACCAGGTACCTTAAAAGACTGGGGAATCATTCTAGAAGCAGCAGTATATAAAACTGCAGAAAAATTTT
>CAJOQA010000223.1 GCA_905236465.1 uncultured Treponema sp. | reverse complement strand
TTGACATTTCAGGGAAAAAACTTTCCGACAGTAAAATGGCAAAAATACTGAACGAACTAATAAATCAAGGGTACTTCTAAAAAATTTGTTATCCCTGCAAACTACTACCCAATCTCCTAAAAATTCAGTATACTATAGGTATGAGTAGTTTACGGTTTATAACGCAAGAAGAATATTTGTCACAAATGGCAAATGGGGCACTTCTAAATCCGCGTAAAGACCCCATTTTTAAGGCTCTGTTCACTAGTCCCACAAAGGAAGCGCACGATGCTCTACATTCCTTCCTTGAGGCAGCTACAGAGAGGTCTATAAAATCATTTAGCTTATCTGCAAATGATGCACCAGCTCAGTATGATGGTCAAAGAGGTATTTCCTATGACATCCTCTGCTTATTTGATGACAATCATTCTGCAGATATTGAAATGCAGGCCTTTGACCAGCAATATGACTATGGGAAAAGGGCAGAATATCAAGTTGCGCGACTAGAAACGACATACCTAGAAAAAGGTTCCGGTTGGGAAGAGGCTCCAACAGTTTATCAGATTACTGTTCTAGATTTTCCATACGACAAAGACAGTAATGATATTGTCAGCCGGTACGCAATGAGAACAAAGGATGGAAGAGGGCTTTCAGACACTCTTAATATAATCTTTATAGATTTGTCTAAGGTATCTGCAAAAGAAGACAAAGTTGAAAGTAACAGTGCTTTAGAAAATTGGGCATTATTCCTAAAAAACGCAGATAATCCCAAGAAGAAAGATATAATAACAAGACTTATAAACAAGGAGGCTGGTCTTATGCAAGCACAAAAATCACTATCTTCAATAAGTAAGGATATGGACTTATTGATTGCACAATACAGGCAAGATATTTATGAAATCGATAGAATCTCTGCACGCAAAGGAGCCATAAAACAAGGACTTCAGCAAGGACTTCAGCAAGGACTTCAGCAAGGTCTACAGCAGGGGCTGCAACAGGGAAGAGATGAAGCAAAAAATGAAATTGTAAAAAATTCAATAAAAATAGGACTTACGATTTCTCAAATTGCACAGATAACGGGCCTTTCTGAAGAAGAAGTGGAAAAAATCAAAAACTCACAGTAATTGACACAAATAAGGATAAAATCTATACTTATTTCATGGGACAAGGAAGTCAGCTTTGCAAGAGTTGTCTTTATTGTCCCTTTTCTTTTTATTTGGAGGATTCTATGAAAAAAATTTTATTGGCACTTGCTGCAATAACAGCAATATTCACTTTTGCTTCTTGTTCAAAGAAAGTTGAAAAAGGTGAATTTACAAGTGAAAAGGGCAAGTTAAAGATTGGAATGGAAATAGGATATCCGCCTTTTGAATACTTCGATACAGACGGCAAGACACCTATAGGCTTTGATGTAAGACTTGGACAGGAATTGGCAAAAAAATTGGGGCTTGAAGCTGAGTTCATAGACACAGCTTGGGATGGAATTTTAGCTGGGCTTGACACAGACCGCTATGACATCATCATATCCGCAATGACAATTACCCCTGACCGCCTGGCAAACTACGACTTTTCAAAAGCCTACATAGGAAACGCCCAGTCTATTATTTTGCAAAAAGATTCAACTCTTGAAATATCAAGCCCAGCAGATCTTGAAGGCAAAAAAGTTGGAGTTCAAGCTGAAACCACAAGCGATTATTTCATGAAAAAACTTCATAGTGAACAGGGACTTAACTACGAATCAGCAGGTTATGACAAAGTAATGAATGCATACGATGACTTAAAACTAAACCGCATCGATGCAGTATGCTCTGATTCCCTTGTTGCAGTCAGTTACCTTTCAAAGCCACAGTCTGAATACAAAAAGGCATGGGAAGGTGAAGCAGAAGAATACTTTGGTATCTGTATAAAAAAGGGTAACAGTCAGCTTAAAAACAAGATCAACGAAAATCTGGATAAGATGATTGAAGACGGAACACTGACTACCATTTACACAGAAATTTTTGGTGGTGACCTCTTGTATACAATTGAAAATAGTCCCTACAACAAATAAAAAATAAGGAGTCCCAATGAATTCTTTACAAAAAATAATAGGTTGGCTTCCGCAACTTTTAGCCGGAGCTAAAATTACAATTCTACTTACCTTATGTTCTGTAACTGTGGGACTCCTAATTGGTATCTTGCTGGCTGTAGGCAAGATGTCAAAATACAAGGGTATTCGAGGCTTCTGTTCCGCCTACACTTTCTTTTTTCGGGGAACACCTCTTTTAATGCAGTTGTACTTTATCTATTATGGTCTGCCGGAAATAAACAGGGCCCTTACCATAAACAATCAGTTTCTTGCGGCCTTTATTGCATACGGTCTTAATAGTGCGGCCTACTGTTGTGAAATTTTACGGGCAGCAATACAATCTATAGACAAGGGGCAGAGTGAAGCCGCGAAAGTTCTTGGAATGAACTATTTCCAAACAATGACTCTTGTTATTTTGCCCCAATCAATCAAGCGTCTTATTCCGCCCGTAGGAAACGAGTTTATCATGCTGCTAAAAGATGCCTCCCTTGTTTCTCTCATTGCACTTGCAGACATAACAAAGGTAACAAGAAGCATCCAATCATCAACAGCATCCTCTATGGTTTACATTCCTGCAATGATTCTATATCTTATCATAACAGCTGTCTTTACCCTGATTTTTAATCTGTTAGAAAAGAAACATTCAATTTATGACTAGGCGGTAAAATATGGATTCAATGATAAAAACTGAGCATGTCTGCAACTCATTCGGGAACCTTAGCGTATTAAAAGATGTAAATCTTGAAGTAAAAAAAGGGGACGTTGTTTGTATAATAGGTCCCAGCGGTGCCGGCAAGTCTACCTTTCTAAGATCGCTAAATCATTTGGAACACATCAACAACGGAAAGATATTTATAGAAGATAAACTTTTAACCCATTATGAAAACGGAGAAAGAAAACATCATATTTCTTCTAAGGACAGGCACGCAATTCTCCTTGAAATGGGAATGGTCTTCCAACGTTTTAACCTTTTTCCCCATAAAACCGTTTTGCAAAACACCATGATTGCGCCCATGCACGTACTAAAAAAATCAAAAGAAGAAGCCCGAAAGAGGGGAATAGAACTTTTGAATCAGGTAGGTTTGGGTGACAAAATAGACACCTACCCTTCCAAACTTTCAGGGGGGCAACAACAGCGGGTGGCTATAGCAAGGGCGCTTGCTATGGACCCCAAAATAATGTTGTTTGATGAGCCAACCAGTGCGTTAGACCCTGAGCTTGTAGGTGAAGTCCTTGCAGTAATGAAAAAACTTGCTGACGACGGGATGACAATGCTTGTCGTAACCCACGAAATGGGATTTGCCCGCGAGGTTGCAAATCGTGTTGTGTTCATGGAAAACGGAAGCATCGTAGAAGAAGGCAGCCCTGACCAGATTTTCCAGTCTCCAAAAAGCGAACGGCTTAAAAAATTTCTTAACGCTGTTCTGTAAAAGCTTCTATTATCTTTGCAGCCTGATTCTGTCCATCCATTGCGGAACTTACGATTCCGCCTGAATAGCCGGAACCTTCGCCTGCAGGGTAAAGATTTTTCAGTACAGGGCTTTGCCCGCTTACCTTATCCCGTAAGATTCTAACAGGTGTACTTGTTCTTGTTTCAATAGCAAGAAGAAGTGCCTCCTTACAAATAAACCCCTTCATTGATTTATCAAAAACAAGAAAGGCTTTTTTCATGCGGTCACTTATTTGAGCAGGCAACCACAAGTCTAAGCGGCTGGGAACAAGGCCAGGTGCATAGCTTGAGCGGGGCAAGTCAACAGAGTCCTTTGCAGACAAAAAATCAGAAAGCAACTGGGAGGGAGCCTTCTGACTTTTTTTATCTCCATTAAGGAATGCCGTATGCTCAAGAAAAGTTCGCCAATACAAGCCGGCTAAAGGTTTTACCTTTTTAGCTTCTGCTTCTTTTATAAAATCAGGGGGAATATCTTCGACACGGGTCTCAACAACAATGGCACTGTTGCTCCAAGGGCTATTACGGCTAGCCGTGCTCATTCCGTTAACGACTATTTGCTCTGGAGCAGTGGCACTAGGGACGACAAATCCACCAGGGCACATGCAAAAAGAATACACCCCCCTTCCATCTTGCTGGCAGGTAAGGCGATACTCTGCTGTTCCAAGATTTTCTTGCTTAGAGCCATGATACTGTATTGTATCTATAAGTTCACGTGGATGCTCTACCCTAACGCCAACAGCAAAGCCCTTTGCTTCTAGGGCAGAAGGATCAATATTGGCAAGGGTTTCATATAGCTCTACAGCAGAATGGCCTGTTGCAAGAATAAGCGCATCGCAGCGGAATTCTTTTTCTTCACCGGTAAGGGTATTAACTGCCTGTATGCCTATTACAATTTTTTCGCCAGACTTTTCTTGAATAATAAAATCTTTGCAGCGGGTGTCAAAATCTATTTCTCCCCCAAGCTGACAAATCTTTTCATTCATGGCATTTATAATCGCAGGAAGTTTTTCAGTTCCAATATGGGGGTGGGCATCAGTTAAAATCTTGGGATCTGCGCCAAAGAAAACAAAAGTTTTTAAAATAGAAGAAATACTGCCACGCTTATCACTTCTCGTATAAAGCTTTCCATCAGAAAAAGTGCCTGCCCCGCCTTCTCCAAAGCAGTAATTGGAATCAGAAGAAACAAGGCCTTCACGACTTATTTTAGCAATATCCTTTCTGCGCTGACTAGTAGGGCTCCCCCGCTCTATTATAATAGGTTTTATCCCTTTTTCCAAAAGTTTTAAGGCAGCAAAAAGTCCTGAAGGTCCGGAACCTACAATAACTACAGATTTTGAAGGGTCAGCCCTTTTCCATTCAGGAACAGAAATTTCAGATAAGTCAGGTTTCTCCCCGATATAAACTTTATAGCGCAAAACAAGCTTTATATTTTTACGCCTTGCATCAATTGATTTTTTTTGAAAAACAAAAGTCACATCTTCTTTATTCTTAGGAAAAGCTATTCCTTTTTTTTTAAGATTTCTATAGATTTCTTCCTCAATAAAATTTTTGGACTTTTCATGCTCAGGGGCAATAGAAATAGTTATATCTGTTACCATAAAAAACTCCTACAAAATTCTCTTGTCAACTTCCAAAGCCTTTGCAGCAATTCTTCTGTGCATTTCTTCCGTAAGATGGCGGGCTGCAATCTGTGGCTCAAGAGAAGCGTAATCTTGTATTTTTATTGTATCTAAAACACGGATATCATAATGGTAACATTTCCCGCTATGGTTGTAAGAAAAAAATGGGTCATGCTTACCAATGCCATACTTGTCGTTTCCGCCAAAATAAACAGGAATAACGTCTGACTGGGCTTTTAATGCAATGCGGGCAGCCCCTCTCTTATAGGGATTTAATCCATGGCGGGGAGTTCTCGTTCCTTCAGGAAAGATTATAAGATTGGCCCCTTTCTTTAAGGATTCTGTCGATTTTTCAAGCATTTCGTCAACACCTATAGTATTTACTATGTAAAGGTTTCTGATTACCCCCGCCATAGGAGAAGACATAAGTCCACCCCGTACAATGCAGTCTGCATTCGGGACAACTGCAATCAAATAGACAACATCAAGTATTGACGGATGATTTGCAACTATTATTTTTGACGTTGCATTGTTTAAGATTTCTTTTCCCTGTAGGGAAAAAGAACTTAACCTTACAAGCTGAATGAATTTTATAAAATACCAAAAAGTAAATTTTACACAAGCCCGTGCTTTTACCGTAAAATTTTTCCTAAAGAGTATACGAAAAATAGGAAAAACCAACAAGGACAGTAAAAAGGAACTGATGCCAAAATAAGCAATCATTACAATCTTAAAGACACACCTAAAAGCATACAAAAAAACATTTTTTACAGGAGGCAAATCATCATGCGCATAGCGGGGGTCTTTTTCTTTTTTCATTTTAACTATCACTTAAAATCAATTTAGAAAGCATTTCTTCAGGCTTAGAAAAAGAATTTATTTCTTCTACTGATAAGTGAAAAAATGAATCTTTTTCACAAGCCAAGGACATTACGGTGGCAAATGCAAAGGGAGACTTGTTTTCTATTCCATACTCTTCAGGAATTAATTCATCAGCATAAACAAAAAGAATTTTACTTTCCCTTTTGCAAAGAAGACTGGAAGTAGCGGCAAGAAAAGCAGAATTAAAATTTTCTTTTGAGGGAAATACTACACTATATCCATTTTTTAAACTAAACGCTATTGAAGAAAGGGCTACCGGAGCATTAAAAACGGAAAGAGAAAAAGAAGCTGGAAGAACATCCCCTTCTTTTATGAGCTCTTCATTTATTGTAAACTCACGCTTTATTTCACCCCTAAAAGAAGTGAAGAAAATTTTTAAGTCTTCAAAAATTTCCCTTCCACTTTCATCTTTTCCCAAAAGCAAGGAATCGTGAATAACCTGAATTGTCATTTTGCTCAGCTGACTAAGCCGCCGTCTAAAAAGTGCAGGTGTAAATTCAAGCTTAGGGGCAGAAGAATCAAGAAGGATTTTCTTTTTTCCACTAGCCCAATCAAGCCAGTCCGCATGACTTTGCAGGCCTGGAGCCCAGGATGAAAGCCTTGAAAAATAAATCTTTTGTTTCTGCTCAAGGCTCATTTTTCAAATACCAAAAGGGAATAACTGTTTGACCCCAGATTATGGTGGGCACACTTAAATTTTAAGCCACCAGCTTCTATTGCTTTTACAAGTTCTGTAAAGCGGTACATTTTAGAATTTCCATTTGCCATACAAGTAAAGTAAAGGGATGTTGCTTGCAGGGAATAAGAAGAGGCAAGGAAACGCTGCTTATCCCAAAGAGGCTCTAAGACAAAAATGCGGGTTTTGTTTTCCGCTACCTGACAAATCTTTGCCGCAATCTTTGTTATTTGATGAAGAGAAAAGCAATCTAAAAACTGACTCATCCAAAAAGCATCCGCCCCCTTTGGCAAAACTGTTTCTTCGTTTAGGACATTTCCAGAATACGTTTTTATTCTTGACTCAAAACCTGCTTTTTTCGCATTTTCTTCTGCAACTTTTGTCTGCCCTGGTAAGTCTACAATAGTTACTGTAACATCTGGATTATAACGGCAACAGGCAAGTGCCCACTTTGCGGTATTTCCGCCAATATCAACCAGGCTTTTTACGTTTCCATCATCAAAAACCAAGGGAAGGGCTTCAGGAAAGGCAATATCAGAATAGAAATGATCAAATGTAAACCAACTTTTTTTTGCTTTTTCAGGCAGGCTACTTAAAGCCTCGTAAATTGTAGTCCACTGCTCACCAAAAACTTTAAGGCCTTCAGGTTTACCATTTTTTATAGATTCTTCAAGATTCCAGGCCCCCTGATAGCAGATATCAGCTGTAAAATCAAAGTTGGCCCTTGTAAGGTCATCTTCAAGCAACATCCAACCTGTTTTTCCAAGGATATAACGCTCACATTCACTGTTACTGTCCTTTGTGAGTTTTATGACATCCATTCCAACTGCCATTTCACAAAGAACACTTATTCCGTATAAAGAAACCCCAGTTTTAGAATTCAATTCATCAGCTGTTATCCCCTCGTCGCCAGAATCTTCTATTGCTTTTAAAATTCCCAAGTTAAGCATCGACCTTACGGCCATAAAAGTGAGGGGGGCAAAAGCTATTTTTTGGGCATTGAACTTTGCATCAACTGCCCTAATATTATCAGTTTTAAAACTTTCCTCTGAAAAATATGCAAAATCTTTTTTTTCACTCATGCCGTTAGTATAGCACTATGAAAAAGTTTTGTCATTATAGGAAAGCATAAAGCAAGCCTAAAACTCTTTTCCTATCGGGCTTTCTTCATCAAAGAGCGAAACTTCTATTATGTCAAAAAGCGGATAATTTTTGTAGGAAACAACATAAGAAAATGCTCCTATTTCATCCGGCACGGTAATTCCTATGTGCATACCGTTCTTAAAAAGTTTTATAGAAGTACAGGTGTCATAGCTTTTTTCACCTAAAAGATGAAAAACCCCTATTGCTTCTTGGGTAAAAAACTTTCCATCACGTTCTTCAAGGAAATAGGCCTTGCAAGTAAAATCTTCTTTTTGAGTATTATTTACAATCCTAATCTGATTATAGCGTTTTTCAGGACCGTTAACTGCAAACTTAATGTGCTCAGCAAAAAGACAGGGCAAAAATGTAACCATAGCAACTAGCAATAAAAATATTTTTTTCATAAAAACCTCCAAACTTCAAAGTTACGAAAACGTTGAAGTACTTTTAAGTATAAACAATCTTTCACAAAGGTCAAGACTTTTGCAAGAAAATGCATTATACTTTCTGCATGAGCATAAAAAAAATTCCCCTATTTTTAGTACTTACATTTTCATTATTAAATATCTCTTATCTTGCAGCAGAGTCAACGGAAGAAACTGTTGAAGAAACAGAAAAAGTTTCCTTTTTTTTGCTCTTTCACGAATTTGGCTGGAACACATTGGGAACATTCACTTACGGCTATGGTCTTCCTTGGCTTGCGGGAGCTGCAGGCACCTACGGAATAATAAAAAGCGGCGCTGACTGGCAGTGGAACCGCTTTAACGTTACCCACGAAAAAACTTCAGCCTATCTCCCCCTAGCAGGAGTTATGACGGGAACAGTTCTTCCTGTCATTGTACCTTCGGTCCTTTACTTTTTTAATTCAGATCCAGATATTCAGCTTACGGGCCTTGCATTAGGGCAGGCGGCAATGCAGGCAGTACTAGCAACCAGTATAGTAAAGGCTTTTACAGGCAGAGTTCCGCCCCACATAGCAGAAGCAATAGACGGAGATCCCTTATACCAAGAGGATTACAGTGACGAATTTCGATTTGGATTTTGGAGGGGTGGCATTTTTAACGGCTGGCCTTCAGGGCATACGGCCACAGCGGTTGCAATGGCAACAACTCTTGTAACCCTATATCCTGATAACACAGCAATAAAAATCGGAGCCATTGCCTACTCAGCCTTTATTGGCTTCAGCATGTCCTTTCGCGCTCACTGGGCAAGCGATGTTTTTGCAGGAGCCCTTGCAGGTTATTCAATAGGTCGCACAGTAGGAAAAAGCTATGCTAAACTAAGAAAGGGGGATAGCAAATCCAAACAGGAAAAGTATTCCTTTATCTTTTACGGAACCGGTTTAGATTTGCTGATAAGGCTATAGGTACTCGCATTCCCCAAAGCGGGCAATGACAATCTCACCGCAGTCTTCAAGCCTGCGCACAACACCGTTTATGCGGGCCTGAGCCTCATCTCGGGTAGCAGACTTTATTGGTCCCATGAACTCCAAATCTTCTTTTAGCATATCAGCGCACCTCTTTGACATGTTGCGGAAGAATTTGTCACACACCTCATTGTCAACACCTTTCAGGGCTTTTGCAAGCTCAATGTTATCAACTTCACGCAAAACTTTTTGAATTGAACGGTCATCAAGCAAGACTATGTCTTCAAAGACAAAGAGTTTCTTGTTCACCTGATCAGCAAGATCCGGCACTTGATCTTTTATAGCGGCCATAAAATGTCTCTCGTCCTTGGCATACATCCTGTTCAGCATATCCACGGCAAAGTCAACACCGCCAAGCTCAACACGGGGACTCTTTGCAAGAACCTTAATCTTTTCCTTTATGTCAGCTGCAACCATCTCAAGGGCAGATTCTAGCACGGTCTTTCCCTTAACAATTTCAACAGCAATTTCACTCTGCATTTCCTTTGGTAAGCCTTGAAAAACAAGGGCTGCCTTTTCAGGTGGCAAGAGGCAGATTATCATTGCTGCAGTCTGAGCATCTTCACTGCGGAGTACACAGATAAGATTTAAAGGGTCATTACTTCTTATAAAATCAGCGAAGCTTTCTTTTTCTTCAGTTTTTTCCATTTCAGCCTCCTAGTCTATAAAAATTTGCGTACGTTCCTTAAAGTCTGCTTCCGCAGAAAGGCCCATATAACTTGCAAGAGTTTCTGCTAGTACCCTAGGATTTTCCCCAGTCTGAATGTAAATTACACCAACTTTTATAATCAAAAAACAAAAGCGCTCATAATCGCTGTTACAAGAAGATTCCGTGTAGTTGTCCGCTATTCTGCTGATTTTGCTTGCATCATTTCCATCAACCATCAACCTAAAGAGTTTTACTAAAAACTGACTGTTCATATCTGAAATCTTTTCAGAAAAATCTTCCAAACCTTCCTCAAGGGCAAGTATCCCTTCCCGTCTGGCTTTTTCAGAAGAAGAAAAAAGGGTCTTTGCAATTTCTGCAACTTCATTTTTTTCATCTTCGCTAAAATCGTTATATCTTGGAATCATATTTCCTCCCTTATCCTCTTTATGACTTAAAATGTTAGTAATAAAAGCTTCCTTTACAAGATTCTTAAATTCATCTTCCAAATCGCTGACACGTTTTACCGCTAAAGATAATTCTACTGTCGGAAGCAGAATTTCTGCAGTCTTCTCTTTTGAGTATCTTTCTCTGCCATTAAATTCATGAAAACGAATCTGAATAACAGACCTCATGAAACGGGAGACATTAGAAAGCACATCTTTTACGATTTCAACTTCTTCCGCTGTCTCACACCAAATATCATAAATATACATACATTAAATACTATAGTGCGAATTTAGTATCTGTCAAATTTAAACTAAAAAGAATTCACTTACGAGGACAACTGCACAGCAAGCACAGGAAACGGGGAAAAGCCCTGCACCAAAATAAGACAAAAGTATGCCCGCAATCAGCGCAAGTATTCCTGCAAGCGGAGTTTGCGTTGCATCAACTATGGCTGGAAAAGTCATTACCGCAAGAGTTACGTAAGGGACATAATATAGAAAAGATTTTATAAACTTATTTTTTATTGGCCGGCGTATAAGGGTCAGGGGTAAAATCCTTATCAGGTAGGAAACAAAAAAAGCGGTAAAAATAGCAAGGTAGGTATACAGTGTCATTCCTCATTTTCCTCCTGAATAGGTTTTAATATTGCGACAACAGAGGAAATTATCACTGTTAAAATTATAGTCCTTGTGCCACCAGACAGATTTTTTACAAGGGGGATTATTGAACTTGCAAAACTCAAAGCAAAGGCAACAAGAACAGAAAGCAGAATAACACGATTCTTTTTGGCAGGAGGTACTATGATTGCAAGGAACATTCCATAAAGGGCAACTGAAAGCGCGCTGACAATACGAGTATGCAAAAAGGTACCTGCGATTATCCCCAAAGAAGTCCCGATGCACCACAGGGGAATAGCCACGCAAAAGGCCCCGTAAGTGTAAAGTGGATTGACAAAACCTGGGCGGGCAATGGTAATTCCAAAGAGCTCATCTGTTATTCCAAAGCCTATGAAAAAGCGGTGGACAAAAGGAGTTTTTGAATCAAAGCGTTGGGCAAGGGCACAACTCATCAAAAGGTAGCGGGCATTTACAACTAAGGTAACAATGGCTATCTCCAAAAAAGAAGCGAGGGCCTGTATAGAAGTAAAAAGCGCATATTCACCAGCAGAAGCCAGATTAAAAAAACTTGCGATAAAACCCTGAATGGGTGTAAGTCCCGCTTTACGGGCAACAATACCTAAGGAAAAGGACACAGCAAAGTATCCCAGTCCTATAGGGATTCCGTCTCTAAACCCCTGGAGAAAAACTTTCTTATTCATAAAAAAACTGCCCCTCACAGACCTTTGCCATTGTAGCAGTTTTCTTTTCATTAAGCAAGTATTAAAGTGCTTGAGCACATGGACGTGCGTATATGCTACCTGAGAATTGCCAAAGGCAATTCTCGAATATTAAAAAATCCCCAAGGGATTTTTTAATACCCATCACTCATGCTACGGTTAATATCCCTCTGGCAAAGTTCCTGGTAAACAAGGCTGCGTTTTTTAAGGTCATCTTTAAGATGTTGTGGGAAGGGCATATAACGCCAAAATATTCCGCGGACTTCTTTTTCAAGTTTTTGGGTACCCATAGACTCTTTTGTCATCCACAAAATATAGTCTTCTATAAAGAAAGACTTTACATCTCCCTTCATCTTCTTAGATTCAATATACTGATAGTACTGACCGGTCAAGCCTTCGCTCATCCAGTCAAAAGAAGCCTTTTCCTTTGCAACCTGCCACCTTAAATCCGCTACAGCAGTAAGACAAGCTGTTTTTAGGTTACGGGGATACATAGGAATAACTATGCGGCCACGGCTGGTGACGCGGTTGTAGCGGTCAAAGGGTTCCCAACAGAAGCCCATGTCACCATAAGTCGGAACCAAAAGAACATATGGTACAATGCGGTTAGGCACATTGCGATGGATTCTTTGGAAACAACCAGGGTCAATAGATTCTATCCAGGAAAGTTCCCGCAAGACGTTCTCGCGGAAGCCTGTATCTCTATCATTTGTATGACAGAATTCTCTTGTAAAAACAGGGAACTGATTACCCTGACGTCCACAAGTCATCTTAGCCATCTGCCTTACAGTAGTCATTTCCTGAAGAATGTCTTCAACACCAACGTTAACAGACTCTTCTGGTAGCATATTAACTTTTTCCTGCAAGCTTTCTGAAATATTTTTTGCTTCTTGCAAATCTTTTAGGTAACCGGAAATCTCGCGGTCAACCTTCTGCAAAGACTTAAGGAGGGTATTAAGTTCGGTAAAGGCCTTACGCTGCAATTCAGAATAGGGGTGGGTATGTGGCTCCATTCCCATAATGGGTGAATGTTCCATAATCTGCGTGATGCGATCCTTTACAGACACTTCTAGGCGGGCCCTTTCATTTTCTTTAGCAGACACCAAACTGTCAGAGCTTTGGATCTTACCGGTATTTTTATTCTTAAGCTGCATAAGCCGCTGTTGCTCGGCCTGAGGTCCCTTTTTGTGACTGGGCGCAACTTCGTCGGTAACGCTCATTGTAAGGCGGCCACCGGAAATCTCCTGCATCCATTCATCCACATACAGAATTGGCTCACCCGTTATATTCTTAAAGATAGACCTAGAAAAGAAATTCTTTTGGTCAGGGGTAAAAAGGGATGGAAGCACTACACCAAAACGCATAGCCATTCGCTTGGGCATGGGAGTAGCTGATTTTCCCATCTTTGGAGCTAAAGATCGTAAGAAATTCCAATAAGCGGTAACAATCTGCTGGCGGTATACAGACCGGTCCTTTTTATCTTCACATTTAAGATACTTAGAAAGCAGATTATGAAAACGCTGGGCGCTTTCCCCTTCACCAGAGAGGCAGGTCTTATAGTAAGTCTTATCATCAAAGACCCCGCTGGACTCTTCCTCAAAGAACTTCTCTATAGGCTTAAACTGAGTTACAGTCAAATCCACATCTGGCAAGGTTTCATTGCTTTCTTCAGAATCATTAAATTTTGCGCTGTCAAGGTCTAAATCCAGACCTCTTCCCTCATAGCTTGATTCATCTACATCATCAGAAGAATCCTCAATACCATCTAGCATAGCTGCTATTCCAGGGTCAATATCATCATCATTAGTCATAGCTATCTCCGCAAAGCAAGGTTTAGACTTAATTATAACACGTCATTTTTAAACTAGCAAGGGCAAAAAAAACTGTTAAAAATTTTCAAGTCCATAAAATTCAGCCTTGACAAATTATCCGACTAATCTTAAACTAGAGGGTATGGACTTAAGAACTGTATTAACACCAGAAACTGTAGAACTTCACTTGAAAGGATCTACTAAAGAAGAAATCATTGACGAACTGCTTGACATTCTTGTAAAAGCAGGAAAAGTAACAGATAAAGTTGCTGCAAAGGAATGTGTTTTAGACCGCGAACGCAAAATGTCAACTGGTATGAAGCACGGTATAGCTATTCCACACGGAAAGACAGACACTGTTTCCGATTTGGTAGCTTGTATTGGTATTTCTGACCAGGCAGTTGATTTTGATAGCCTTGATCAGGAGCCTTGTCGCATCTTCATAATGACACTTTCACCTGTAAACAAGACTGGTCCTCACTTGCAGTTCTTGGCAGAAGTAAGTCTTCTCTTCAAGTCAGCTGACAAGCGTGCACAAATTTTAAGCACACAAGACAAGTCTGAAGTCATAAAGATTCTGACAGAATAGAAACTTATGAAACAACAAGGGGCTTAGGCCCCCTGCTAAAGATTATGAAATTACAAGCTCTCTTCACAATTAAAGATAATCAGCTACAAAAAAAAGACGGAAGTATTTTTCCCTTAGAAAAAGCAGAATGTTTAAACTCAGCCCTTTGCTCAAGTTCCACGGACTTACAGGGCAAGGAAGATGCTCTCTTTTTTATAAAGACCCCTTGGTCAGCTATAGGAAAAGACGAAAGCTCTTATAACGAAGAATTCCTCGCAAATCTTAGGGATTTCCTTAAAAAGTTAGAGGAAATATCTGCATTTGCCTTTATCATTCCCCTTGCAGACAGCCCCGTAACAAATCAGCAGGAAAAAGAAGACTTTACGGCAAGTTGTAAGCACTGTGCCCGCAGGATAAAGGACTGTGCAAATCTGATAGGTTTTTCAATTCCAGAAGAAGCAGATCCAGCTTATTTTATAGAAGAACTAAGGCAAAAGCACCCCCACTACATCTTTATCCAGAGCGAAAAAGGTAAAATTACTCTTAAATAATAAAAAAAATCTTAATTTTTCATAAAAAAGACTAGCAATATCGAAAATTTATGTTATACTTTTAGTTAGGCTTAATTATGAAAAGAAGAACAGGTGTTGTTGTCCCCCTAGCGGCCTTGTACACAAAGGAGTGTGCAGCTGTTGGTGATTTTATGGCTTTAAAACCTTTTGCAGACTACTGCGAAAAGTGTGGTTTTAGTGTAATCCAGCTACTGCCCGTAAACGATACGGGAACACATTCATCCCCCTATTCAGGTCTGTCAGCATTTGCCTTGCATCCACTTTACATACGAATAGAAGCACTTCCTGAATTTGCCGATGCAAAAAAACATAGTAGGAATTTCGCATCAGCATACAAATCATACAAAGAAGAATTTAAGTATAATTTAAGATTTGACTACACAAAACTTTCAGAAGCTAAGAACCAGCTTTTACACCTTATGTATTCCTACATTGAAAAACGCTTGGCAGCAAAGGCTAAGAGCAAGGCGAAAGAAGTCAGTGCAAGCGGGGCCCTTTCTTTTGAAGAAGAGCTTACTTCTAAAATGGAAGAATTCGTTGCAAAAAATGATTGGGTAATTCCTTACGCGGTCTTCAAGAACCTAAAAGATGACCACATGCAAGATTCTTGGAAAAATTGGGAAGATCACTTAAAAAACATGAGCAGGGACAAAATCTTGCTTCGTTGGAAAAACAAGGCGCTTAAGTCCAGCCACAATTTTTTTGTTTGGTGCCAAATGAGGGCACACGAGCAGTTTAAGGAAGCCGCGGAATACCTTAGAAGCAAAGACATAATGCTAAAAGGTGATATTCCAATCTTGATGAATGAGGATTCAGCTGACTGTTGGTCTTGGCCCGAATACTTTAATCAGGAATGGAGGGCAGGCTCACCGCCAGACGGAGAAAATCCAATGGGGCAGAACTGGGGCTTTCCTACCTACAATTGGGAAAAACTTAAAGCAGACAACAATTACGAATGGTGGCGTAAACGTGTCGCCGCAGCCTCTGAATACTATTCAGCATTCCGCATAGACCACATCTTAGGTTTCTTTAGGATTTGGGCAGTTCAAACTGGTGAAAACACAGCCTTTTTGGGTCACACCATACCCCATGCAAGTATTCACAGGCAAAAACTTGTTGAAATCGGTTTTGACAAGGGAAGGATCCATTGGTTGTGCCAGAGCCACATTCCAACTAGCCTTATAGAGGATATCACTTGGAATCACGATGAAGCGGTAGCTTGCCTTGAAAAAGTCTGTCTTAGGGTTGGAACGGAAGAACTTTGGAATTTTAAAGATGAAATTCAGACTGACAGGCAGATTTATGACATTCACTTCTTTGACGATGAAAGAAAGGACAAGGCCGTAAAAGAAGCCCTTATTCAAAAAAAGAGGGACAAGGCCCTTATAGACATAAGCAAGGCCCCAGAAAAGGAAGAGGTCTTTATTCCTGTATATTCTTACAAGGATTCAACTGCCTGGAAGAGCCTTTCTTGGGAAGAGCAGCAAAAGTTTGAAGGCATCCTTACTAATTTAAAAGATGAAGAGAATGTTATCTGGAAGCAAGAGGCTGAAGACAAACTTAAAGCAATTACCAAAGAGACCTCCATGTTGCCTTGTGCAGAGGATTTGGGCGTAAACCTAGCGGTAATGCCACAGGTCTTGCAGGAACTTGGAATTTTCTCGTTAAAAGTTATCAGATGGAACAGGAATTGGGGGCAAGAAGGTCAGCCATACGTAAAGTTTACTGACTACCCTGAACTTAGCGTTGCAACAACATCAGTGCATGACAGCCCAACTTTAAGACAGTGGTGGCAGTATGAAAAAGACAGCGTAAGGACCTTTATCCGCATGGCAGAAAGCGAAGGCATTAAGATAGATTGCAATGCAGACGATGCTTTTAGCGGGAAAATAGCTGAACTTTGTCTTAAAGCAACTTCTGCTTGCAAGAGCGCTCTTTTCATAAATCCTCTTCAGGACTATCTTTTTATGGAGGACAAGTATTTCTTGGAAAATCCTGATGATGAACGCATAAATGTTCCTGGTTCTGTAAATAATTTTAACTGGACCTATCGTTTACCAGTCAGCATAGAAGACTTAAGCAAAGATACAGACCTAATTCAAAAGATTCAGGGCATCTGTAATTCGCATGACAACTGATTTTTTTTAAGGAGTAGATATGAAAGTATCATACAATGAATTTCATATAAGCAGGCAAATCCGTGACCTCTGCAATTTTGACCAGGGGCTTTTTGCCTCCAGTGGAAATGTAATTTTTGCCGATTTTAAGGCAGTCCAGCTTTTTCAGACGAAATTAAATGACTTGTTTACACAAAGGGGCCAGAATGAAAAGAGGGTTTCAGCAGGTAGCTTAAATGCAATGGGGCTTATCGATGAGATTTTTCACTACGTCTGTATGCTTTTCAGAAGGGACAAGGCCCCCGATGCTTTTAAGAATCTTCTTTCTGATTTAGACACTTATTTTACAAAAGATTCCATTGATACCTTGCTTTTGCAATTCATGGAAGAATTTCCCCCAGTTGAAGTCTATCAGGGAAAAATCTCTAAGGAAGAATTTCTTGCACAAAATTGCTTTGACGAAGGAACTAAGAGGGAAAGGTCAAACCGTGAGCAGGTCTTAGAAGAACTTATCCTTTTGCACCTAGCAAATGAAAACCCTGCCTTTCACCCCTTCCAAATTCTTTTTGACGACAGAAAATTGGCACTAAATCCTGACTACATAAAGACTTGGAATCAGATAAAGGTCTTCTTTTTAACCCAGCCGGTTTTTGGACCAAAGAACAATTCACTTATAAACATGCTTAAGGAGCCGGTCATAGCCTCCCCGACATCCCTTAAGGGGCAGCTTGATTATATCCGCACCTATTGGGCTGATTTGCTTGGTGAATGGTTGGCAAGGCTTTTGGCAGGTATTGATACAATCAGTGAAGAGGAAAAGGCAGCCTGGCACCCGACAAACGGCGGCTCTCCGGATATGTCTCCCTACTCTTACGAAAACCTGATGCAGGAATACGAAAGGTTCAGCCCAGACAGGGAATGGATGCCAAAAGTAATTCTTATGGCAAAAACTGTTCTGGTTTGGCTTGACCAGCTAAGTAAGAAGTACCAAAGAAAGATCAGCCGCCTAGATGAAATTCCAGACGAAGAGCTTGATACCCTGCGAAATGAAGGCTTTACCGGCTTGTGGTTAATTGGCCTTTGGGAACGCTCCTATGCTTCAAGAAGGATTAAGCAGATAAATGGCAACCCAGAGGCGGCAGCTTCAGCCTATTCCCTTTTAGATTACGAAATTGCGGGTAACTTAGGTGGCTGGGATGCACTTGCTACTTTGCGCAAACGGTGTTGGCAAAGGGGAATCCGCCTTGCAAGTGACATGGTTCCAAACCATACCGGTATGGACGGAAAGTGGGTTATAGAACATCCTGACTATTTTATCAGCCGCAAAGACAACCCCTTCCCCCAGTATTCCTATAACGGAGAGGACTTATGCCAAGACGGCAGGGTTTCTGTTTTCCTAGAAGACCATTACTATAGCAAGACAGACTGTGCGGTCTGCTTTAAGCGGGTTGATAATTATACGGGGGATGTAACGTACATCTACCACGGTAACGATGGAACTGGTATGCCCTGGAACGATACAGCCCAGATTGACTTTTTGAACCCACAGGCACGGGAAGCCGTAATTCAGCAGATTATGAAGATTGCTTCAAACTTCCCAATTATCCGCTTTGATGCCGCAATGGTTCTTGCCAAAAAGCATATCAGGCGCCTTTGGTACCCAGAGCCAGGACACGGAGGAGATATTGCAACCCGTGGTCAGTCAGCATTAAGCAGTCAAGACTTTGAAAGCAGGATTCCAAATGAATTCTGGAGGGAAGTTGTTGACCGTTGTGCAAAGGATATGCCTGACACCCTTCTTTTAGCAGAGGCCTTCTGGATGATGGAGGGTTACTTTACTAGAACTTTGGGAATGCACCGCGTATACAATTCTGCCTTTATGAATATGCTTAAGAAGGAAGAAAACCAAAAGTACCGCGATACTGTAAAAAACACAATCAAGTTTGACCCCCAGGTTTTAAAGCGTTTCGTAAACTTTATGAACAACCCAGACGAGGAAACCGCTGTAGCCCAGTTTGGAAAAGGGGACAAGTACTTTGGTGTTTGTACATTGATGATAACAATGCCAGGCCTTCCTATGTTTGGTCACGGGCAGATTGAAGGCTTTGAAGAAAAGTACGGAATGGAATACACTAAAGCCTACCGCGACGAGCACCCCGACACAGGTCTTGTTGACCGCCACTGGCACGACATATTCCCCCTCATGCACAAGAGGTACCTCTTT
>CAJOQA010000222.1 GCA_905236465.1 uncultured Treponema sp. | reverse complement strand
GGCAAAACAGAGGCATTAGACCCGATCATCTTGTCAACTGCCTTGCAAAGGGCCATATCCTCATTGGCAGAAACATATTTTTCATTCATATAAAAAGCAGTGCGGGGAATTAGGTCCGGTATGTAAAGTGGCGGTTCTACCTTAAATCTTTTAAAAATATATTCAGTTTGCGGGGCCAGGTGGCCAGCCCTTGCAGCTATGTATTCACTTTTTCCCATAAGCTGCTTAAGCTTTGCGTATGCGGTTGCAGCGGTAACTGAATCCGTGTCAGGGTTTCTGTGTCCTATTATATAAACTTTATTGTTCATTTTTTTTCTCCTAAACTCTTTACGGGAGCCTCTACAGTATTTTATAATCAGGCGAATCTAATCCTGCAAAAACTTTTACCTTGCAAGGTTCCATAGCTACGGCCTCAAAGAACTTTGCCAAATCAGAACTATAGGGGGTCAGTATGTCATCAGGGTTGTAGGAAGTTTCCACAATTGATTCTTTCCCTTCCTTTGCAACCCGAGAGAAGGCCCCGTTTAGTTTTACCAAATCACTTGCAGCTGCAAAAAGCTGGCTCTTGTTTTTTTCCTCGTACTTTTGCTGCAAAAAATTAAGCTGCATCTTTTCTATTTCTTCCTGTTCTGCATCTTCAGGGCAATAGTCGGTTATAAAAGAACAGTTATTGCACTGCTGCCATTCATCAAAGTCAGCAAAAAAAGAAGAAGGGCTTATTTTTAGGGGTTTTAATACACTGTTAAACCAAGGCACTGCCCGCCCTTCAGTGTAAAAGGTCCTGCAGGCAAAGGCCATCCCCTTTGAAAAGTCTAAGTCCTTGGAAGAATATATTCCCGTGGACTTTGCCCGCTCTCCGCTTTCAAACTGAGGAAAAAGTATATGGTTGGGGTAGGCTGAAACAGCATAGTCCAGCCTTGACCTAAAGGATTGAAAAGTGTCTTCCTTTTTTAGCCCCCAATCCAGTATAAAGCCAAAAACCAGCCCCGAATCATTTAGAAGCTTCTCTTTGGTGGAAAAAGTTTTTTTGTTAAAGCCGGTTTCAAGCGGAATTTCTAAAGAAAGATAGAGCCCTTCTGCTTTCGCAAGGAAGTCCCTGTCAATGTCCTGTATATTGATTGGCAAGGAAAGAAACAGATCAGGGCAGTCATTCCTAACCGTATCAAAAAGCCTGAAAAGAAATTTTTTGTCACAGGAAGCCTTTGTATCTTCCAACCTAAATTCAGTAAGGCCTTTTTTATAAAGTCCTGGTAGCTTTTCAATAATTTCTTCTGTTTTTAGGCTGATTTCTTCCATACGGTCAGGAACTCCTTTTGCTTTTAAGCCTTATAGCAGGCGGATTTTGTTTTCAGCACATTCGGCCCTCATTTTTTCCGGCCAGGTGCTTACCTGAGTTTCGCCAATATGGGCCTTACGCAAGAAGTACATGCACAAACGGCTCTGCCCAATACCGCCACCTAGGGTCTGCTTTAGTTTTCCATCCAAAAGCAAAGAGTGAAACTTAAGTTTTGCTCTTTCAGTGCAGGCCCTTTCTTCCAGCTGCAATTTTAAAGATTCAGGGCTAACCCTTATACCCATAGAAGAAAGCTCCATTGCATTGTTCAAGACAGGGTTCCAAACCATAAGGTCCCCGTTTAAGCCCTTGTGGCCACCCTCACTTTCTGTAATCCAGTCATCATAGTCAGGAGCCCGCCCGTCGTGTATGCTACCATCCGCAAGTTTTCCGCCAATACCGATTATAAAGACTGCCCCGTATTTTTTGCAGACTTCAAATTCCCTTTCCTTAGCAGAAAGGGCAGGGTATTGCTTTTGTAAGTCATCAGCATACACGAATGTAATCTCTTCTGGTAAAATGGGCTTTATCTGCTCATAATGGTCATAGATGTAAAATTCAGTCCTTTTTAAGCAGCGGAAAATCTTTTTTACCACTTCCTTTAAGTATGGAATATTTCTGTCTTCTTCCCTGATGCACATTTCCCAGTCCCACTGGTCCACGTACAATGAATGAAGATTGTCTAAATCTTCATCAGCCCGGATTGCGTTCATGTCTGTGTAAACGCCAAAACCTGGATTAAGATTAAGCTCTGTAACTTTAAGCCGCTTCCACTTTGCAAGGGAATGGACAATCTCTAAGCTAGTATCTCCCATATCCTTTACGGGAAATTTTACCGCCCGTTCAACCCCGTTCAGGTCATCGTTTATACCCAGCCCTGTCTGAACAAAAAGGGGGGCGGTGACACGGGTTAAGTTAAGCTCCGTAGAAAGAGTTGTCTGAAAAAAATCTTTAATCATTACGATAGCATGCTCGGTTTCCTTTTCGTTGAGCAGGCTTTTATAATCTTTTGGAATATATAGGTTAGACATAGTGTTTCCTTATGCAAAAGTATTTATAAACTTTAAGAATGAAGCCTTACCCTCGTTAGTCCTCTTGTATACACCGGCATCCTCAAGTACACGGGCAAAAACGTGGCCTACTTCATCTTTTAAAATCTTGCTGATGTTGGACTTATCAATCTGAGTGTATCTTGGCAAGAATTCCTGTACCCAATCATAGTGTTTGCCGATTTTTGGGTCGTCCGCAAAGTTGTAGCCTTCAATAATGGCAGCCTCAAGTGTTGCAAGCTCATCTTTAAGGCGGGCTGGAAGGACAGCAAGACCCATTACTTCTATAAGTCCTATATTTTCCTTCTTTATATGGTGCAGGTCTGCGTGTGGGTGAAAGACCCCAAGCGGGTGTTCTTCTGTCGTAATGTTATTGCGTAGCACAAGATCCAGTTCATACTCCCCGTTATGCATACGGGCAATAGGTGTTATTGTGTTGTGTTCTTCCCCGTCAGTTTCCGCAAAGATGCCAGCCTCTGCATCTGTGTAAATGCGCCAGCTCTTAAGGATTTTATCCGCCAAGTCTATAACCCTGTCAGAATTTCTTCCGTCAAGCCTGAT
>CAJOQA010000221.1 GCA_905236465.1 uncultured Treponema sp. | reverse complement strand
TTATTGTGCGACGGTAGCCTGACTTTCTGGCAAAATCTACAGCGTGCATGGCATAGCCATAGAAAGTGCCAAGTGCAGTTCCAGAAGAATCGGTAAGATTTATTGTTACAGAATAACCGTCATCTGCAAGAGACCAGGTGCCACCGTAGCTGTCTCCGCCTATGAAACCATTTGTATATAAAATCATACTTTTGCTTGCGGTTGCTACTCCATCTGAGGCACTTATGTTTTTGCTGTTTTTATCAACTGTAGTAACGGAAGCCGTCGTATTAGACCTTTCAGTAAGAATTGTATCATAGGTTCCTGCAATTTCTGAGACCGTCAATGCAGACAGTTCTTCTGTTCCGCCAGAAGTATAGCCTGCATAGTCACCATAAAAATCATTTTGATTTAAGACAGGCCAACCTTCACTGTTAAAGAAAAGTTGATGCACTTGAAGCATGAAGTTCCCGCTACCAACGTAATTTGTGCGGGCATGGTTACAGAAAAGAATCTGACCCTTTAAATTCCTAAAAACAGAAAGTCCGCCAGGAGATGTAAAACCGTATTCACCACTTAAACATTGGGCTCCGATTATTTTGCTGCCAACATTGTGGTAGTAAAGGGTCTGTCCTGTTGTATCCACCACAGCATTCATATTGCGCCCAGATGCATCTAAAAATTCTGTAGGCATAGAGGATGGGGTGAATGTAGTCACTTCTGCACTTCGACCAACTCCAACGCGGTACTCGTAAGTAAGCTCTCCCATAGAAGTAAAAATGTAGTAGCGCTTGGTTTCACTATTATAGACAAGCTGGGCACCCTCGTAAGCAGTGCCGTTACCACCTATAATTTTTGTTCCGAAGTTTCCGCTTATGCTATCCACAGGGGCATCCATTTCTTCTCCAACAGAATAAGACTTATTGTCATAAGAGGAAGTTCCTGCAACCGTACAGACAGGCTTAAAAGTTTCAGCATCCACATAGATTACGGCAAGACCTCCTTTCCAAGAGCCATATAAGACTCCATAGCAAGTGTTTGAATCAACAGAGTATTCTACAAGATTACCAGTCGCAATATCATAAATAAATTCAGGGTCAATGCAGCCAAAGCCGGTAGTCCAGGCACCGTTACCGCGATTATAGCAACCGGAATAGCCAATAGCAGAATCACTTTTTATTGAAGAATCATCTTTAGGCCAAATATAGCGAACAAGGCTTGACTGGCTGTAAGTTGAGGAATCGTAAACTTGGGCAGGCTTAAAAGGTCCCTTAGGGCTATCTGAAATAGCAAGTGTTATGCAGGCAGCAGGGTTTACATATTCAGGTGCATTCCAGTCTGTTTCGCTTGAAACCATGCTGTCTGTTATGATTCCGTGGAACATGTAATACTTGCCGTCTTTTTTTACGACTGTAGGAGCCCAGCTATTTGGGGTTGATGTGGATGTATAAGTATTATCTCCATTAGTAGCGGTATAAGCAGTACCATCATTTTTCTTGTAGCCAACCCATTTTAAAAAGTCATCGTCCCAGAACATTGAAGGATATGTTTTTGAACCGGAAGTTCCTGAAAAAGCTGAAGACTTAACGTATTTCCATGTTACGGCATCAGATGAAGAGCGGATTTGAACGCCGGTATTCCAACCAGTTGAATAACAGTAATAAGTTCCATCCGTGTCTTGAAAAAGCTTGGGGTCATGGACTCCCCAATATGCTGAATTAGAAGTTGATTTATATTTATTTTTTACGACACTATCCAAAGAAGCAAGATCGTCAGAGCTTGAAGAAGATGAGGAACCAGAATCATCGCCCCCCCCGCACTTGACGGACACCCTGTAAATACAAGGTTTACAAAGGATAATACTATACACAAAACAAGTATTTCTTTTACCAAACCAGCCCTGGAAAATCTCATACTTTCCCCCTTAAAAATGACTTCTCACTGAATTTTAAGGGGAAAATATGGATTTGTCAAGAAAAAAATTTGTTTTTCCTGATAAGTATTCACTTTTATTGATACAAACAATCAACTGATGAAATCTTCACAACAAAGGCCTTCCCAGCAGGCACACGAATCTTCAAGCTGCCAGCAGAATCATAGTCGGCAAGGATGGGGCTTCCAAGGCAGTCAGTAGCTGGAACCTTTCCCTCCACACCAAAGTCTGCAAGGGGCAGCGGGACTATTCTTTCCTCATCCTCCATAGAGGCAATGGTAAAGATGACCTCCTTTCTTGTAAAGCGGGCAAAGGCTACAGTAAAGCCTTCCGCAAAAACAAATTTGAAGCTACCCTCCCGCAAGGCTTCCTCTTGGCGGCGCAGGGCAATCAGTTTTTGGTAGAAGGCTCTGGTCTTAACAGACTTTGGCTTTTCTGCCCAATCCCAATCAAAAGAAAAACGGCAACCGGCATCTTCTCTACGCCTGTCAAATCCGCCTATTGAAATCTCATCCCCATAATAGACGCTGGGGGTTCCGGGGAGCGTAAACTGAATAATAAGGGCAGCCTGCAGTGCCGCAGGGCTTACACTTGCAATCGTATGCAGACGGATCACATCATGGCTGTCAAGCAGGTTGAACTGTAGCAGGTGCAGGGGACAGGGGATGCGGGCATAAAACTGAATGACACGGTCTGCGAACTGGCGGGCGGTAAGGCGGATATCTAGACTCCGCAATACGTCATTTCGTTCAAGATAGAGATCCTTTGCACCGGCAAACTCACGGACAGGTCTTCCGCAACCAAAGTAGTTCATGGTTGCATCCCACCGGTCCCCTTGCAGATCTAGGGAACAGTCTGCCCATTCTTCCGCAACAAGGTAGGCTTCTTCATTCACCCCCTTCAACTCTTTTCTGATTTCACGGAGGACCTCCTCATGGACATCCGCAATTTCATTTCGCGCCATGCAGTCAGCTACATCAAAGCGCCAGCCATCGATTCCATAGGGAGGGCTCAGCCACTTCTTGAGCACTGAATCAGGATTTCTGTAGATTATGTCTCTAAGCTTTTCAGATGTATAGTTCAGTTGCGGCATTGTCTGCACACCAAACCAGGAAGCATAGGTATTATCATCATAAAAGAAGTAGAAGTCCCTGTAGGGGGAATTCCTGTCGTTATAAGCCCCTTCGCTTTTGGGAAAGAATTCAGCCCCCCTGTTAAACCACTTTGCAGAGCTGCTTGTATGGTTTATAGAAATATCTAGCAGCAGCCTCATGCCCCTTTTGTGCAGTTCCTCAATAAGATGCTGCAACCCCTCATCTCCTCCTAAGTGGGGGTCAATATGAAAATAGTCAAGGGCATCATACTTATGGGTAGAAGGAGATACAAAGATGGGGTTTAAGTAAATCCCATTTATACCCAAATCCTGCAGGTAATCAAGTTTTTCAATTATACCATACAGGTCCCCGTTCCTAAAGTCAAGGTTGTGCCCATCCTTGTATTCCATTGCAGGGGTATTCCAATCTTCTTCACTGGTCTCAAAACCCTGATAGGAATATTCACCGGACTTTACGTTGAGATTCGGCCTGCCGTTCCTGAAGCGGTCTGGAAAAATCTGATAGAAGACTGTATCCTTCACCCATTTGGGGGCAGCATATCCTGCAAGCAGAACAAAATCAAATTCCTCTGAGGGGATGCTATCGCTTATTCCTTTCTGATTGTAGTACAAGACTGCATTTTCTGTGACAAGGTAAAAGTGATAGTTGAAGAAGGGGTCGCGGATCGTAATCTCTACGCTATAGTAGACAAGCCCCTTCTCTTCAAAGGCAACGTGCATCTCATGTAAGCCCTCAACCCCGTATTCCCTGGCACGGAGGAAAACGTGGCTGACATCATTGTTCTTTCTAAAGCGAAGATAAAATGTCACCGCTTCAAATTTTTTAGGATAGGGATTGCTGACAAAATTAAAAGTGGTGTCGCTGCAAACACTTTCAAGCCATTCAGGTCTTTTCATTATCTTTCCTCACTTCACAGGTTTTCAAGAAGCTCCAACAGGGCTTCTGTAAAGTTTATGTCTGCCTTCTTGTATATAAGCTGCTGGCAGGCTACAAGGGGATTTTCCTCGTTTGCCTTTACAATAGAAAAAAGATCTTCCTTTTTTGCAAAATCAATTCTTGCCTTGTCAAGCAGGCAAAAACACTTGTAAGCAGGTCTATCCAGAATTTCTGGCTTTCACCCTTTTCATAACCGTGACCACTCCAATTTTTCACAAATTTTTTAGCTGCCTTTTTTTGTTCCATCTGCGTCATAAGACAATTATAGCAGATTTATAGATTTTTTTCTACAAATAACCCTGAAAGCAATTGCTTAAAAAAAAGCAATTCACAAAAAATACAATTTATGCTATATTCAGACTAATGAATATAGTTATTATAGGCGGAGGCTTTACAGGAATTGAGCTTGCAAAACGCCTTATTGATGAAAAAAATCAGGTTACGCTCATAGACAATGACGAGGAGACTGTCCGCCATGCCTCAAACCGCCTTGACTGCACTGTAATGCAGGCTGACGGCAACAATCTGCAGACCCTAGAGGAAGCCGGTATTGCAAAGGCAGATGCCATGGTAGCGGTCACTTCAAGTGACGAAATAAACATGATAACCTGCTCCCTAGTGGATGCGGTATACCCTGACCTTCTGAAAATCGCCCGTGTACGTAACTACGCGTACTACATAAACACTGCAGCTGCGGCAAAGCACCATGCGGAAACCTTTACCGGTAAGCACCGCCCCCTTTACGGCATAGACTACATGATTCACCCAGACATTGAGGCCGCGGAAGCCATAGTCTCTGCTGTTGAGCACGGGGCCGTAAGTGACGTACTTTCGTTTGAAGATTCAAAGTATGAGCTTGTAAGGTTACAAGTAGAAAAAAACAGTAAGTTCGCGGGCCTGCCACTAAAAGATTTACGGCAGCTGATTCAGTTTAAGTGCATAATTGTTTTTGTAGAAGACGAAAACGGGTCTTCACTTCCAAGCGGGAATACTATAATTCAAGAGGGAAACTTTATAGGTGTCTTAATAGAAAACGAAAACCTTTCTAAAGTTTTGCAGCTGTGCGGAACAAAAATAGATTCACTAAGAAGAATCGGCCTTGTAGGGGCTGGAAGAATAGGAACAATCATTGCTGACCGCTTAATAGAAAAGCGAAAGGCTTCTCCCCTGATGAGGCTCTTCGGGCTTACCAAAAAAAACGTAGCCCAAAACTTCGTAATTGTAGATAGCGACGAAAACATCTGCAAGCAGATGAGCGAAAAATTCCCTGACGCACAAGTCTTTTGCGGAGACATTACTGACGATACCTTTATCCAAGAAGAACAGCTGAATAAACTTGACCTCTTAATTTGTACCACCCACAACCACGAAATGAATATGGTAGTTTCCGCCTACCTTGAATCTTTGGGGGTAGGAAAATCCATTGCCCTAGTAAGCCATTCAGCCTTTGTTGATATTGCCGTAAAGCTAGGGGTTGACGTTTCCATTCCATTACGAGACACTGTAGTAGACTCTATAATGAGTCACCTGAGGGGAAAATCCGTAACAGGCCTTCACACAATCTCTAACGGGGAATTTGAAATTGTTGAATGTAATCTTTCCTCAAGCTCTTACTTTAGGAACAAGATGTTAAAAGACATTGCAAGTCCAGGCCAGTACCTTTTACTTTTAGTAAAAAAATCCGGTAGCGATCACTTTGAGATTCCGGGGGGAAACACTGTCCTTACAACAGGCGACCATTTAATCCTTATAGAAAAAACAGGAGACAGAAAGACGCTTGAAAAATTCAGCGGAAAAAAATAAAGGAAGAAAAAATGACTTTTACTGTGATACGAATTGTTTTTGTCATACTTGCAATTATCGGAACAACTTACCTTCTTCCGCTGACAGTTGCCTTGTCGCTAGGAGAAAAATCTGTAATAGTAGCCTTTTTAATTCCTATGCTTGCTTCATGGCTAATTGCGGCAATACTGATTTCTTTGGGAAGAAAAAAGAAAGTAACCTTGAGCACCAGGGCAGGCTATGTAACCGTTGCCTTAGCATGGCTTGCATCGTCTCTATTCGGAAGCCTTCCCCTCTACATCAGCGGGGCAATTCCTTCGTTTGCAAATGCTTTTTTTGAAAGCGTCTCTGGCTTTACCACAACAGGAGCTACTATTCTAAGTGACATTGAAAGCCTGCCTAGAAGCATAAATTTATGGCGGTGCCAGACCCACTGGTTAGGCGGTATGGGTATTGTTGTCTTAACGGTAGCCCTTCTTCCTATTTTGGGGGTCGGAGGTTTTCAGCTGATTAAGGCGGAGACCACAGGACCTGAAAAAGGAAAGCTTACTCCAAAAATTACGACTACAGCAAAAGTCCTTTGGTTCATATATTTTGGGATGACTGTAATTCACGCAATTCTTTTAAAACTTGCAGGAATGGATGTAATCGATTCAATCAGCCACGCCTTTTCAACCTTGAGTACTGGGGGATTTTCAAGCCGCAACAATAGCATCGGCTATTACAACTCAGCCGTAATAGATTGGATATGCTGGATTTTTATGTTCTTGGCGGCAATAAACTTTTCCCTGTATTACTACCTTTTTACAAAAAAAATTACAGAAATAAAAAATAACTCTGAGCTAAAGTTTTACATAGGGGTAACTTTTTGCGCGGCACTTCTCATCGGCTTTTTTGAGCGCTCAAGCTACGGTGGTTTTTTTAAGGCCTTACGCTATTCATTTTTCCAAACATCAACAATAATTTCTTCTACAGGATACGCTACAGCAGACTATACAAATTGGTCACCCGCAAGCCAAGCTATAATACTGGCCCTTATGTTTATGGGTGGCTGTTCCGGTTCAACCGCTGGTGGAGTAAAAATGATCCGGTGGCTGATTCTTGCCAAGCAATTCCACAATGAGATTTTAAAAATCTTGCACCCGCACGGAGTCTTTACAATCAGGTTGGACAAACGGGCCGGCCGCAAGGATATAGTCTTTACGGTAACAGCCTTTTTCTTTGTCTACGCCCTGCTGATATTTATTTCAACACTTTTTGCCACAATATTCAAACTGGATCTTTTTACGGCCTTTACGGGGGCTGTTTCTATGGCAGGTAATATAGGACCGGCATTTAATCTGCTAGGACCATCCTGCAACTATGGCTTCTTACCTTCCGCAGTAAAATACTTCTATAGCTTTGTTATGCTAGCTGGGCGTCTTGAATTCTTTACAATGGCAATACTGCTTTCACCTAGTTTCTGGAAACGCTAACTGTCATCGGCTCATGTCAGCATGGGCCTTATAGAATTCACTCTTACATTCATACATGGCCTTATCTGCCCGAGCAAAGACTGAATTAAAATCCTTGTCTATTTTTTCATCAAAAATTGCAGCCCCTTTTGAAACTGAAAGCTCCCTTTTATAGCGGTCATTTTTAATGTTAAAGTCTGCCATGATTTTGTCAAAGGCTGCAAAGTTTTCTTCTATTTGCTCTTTAGAAGAATCTTCTTCAATCACAACAAATTCATCGCCACCGGTGCGGTAAACATTCTTTTCATCAAACAAAGTCTTTAAAATTGAGGCGGTATCCTTTATCAGCATATCCCCAAACTCATGCCCCATTGTATCGTTCATTTTTTTAAGGCCATTAACATCAAAGACATAAAGTGTAAAAACTGCAAGACCATCGTCAATGCGTCGCTCTAGCAGCTTACGGGTATCAATGTATGCTGTTTTATTGCGAATACCTGTCATGGCATCGTTGTATGCTAACTTTCTAATATAAGAAATATATTCCCTAAGCTCTATTGAAATTTTTCGGATGCTATCTGCAAGGTGCCCTAATTCATTATCAGATTTATAAGTAATCTTTGTATTTAATTCTCCGCGGGCAATTCTTGAAGCAGCGTCAGTCAGCTGCTTAACGGGAATAATTATTTTTCTCGCAGAATAATTTGAGTAGAGGGCAAAAAATAAAATTGCCAGTATAAGGAATAAAAGCAGCTTCCACAACATAATGTTCTTAAGATAAAAGAGTTCCTTTTCTGGAACAGAAATAACAATCAACATTCCGTTGTGCAGTCTTCTTAGCGTTATACGGTGATTTTCTCCATTCCACTTATACACATAATTTTTACCAGTGTCTATATAGGCATTGTCAAAAAAGGAAAAGAGGGCAATACAAACTTCTGAACGGTAAAAATCTTCTTCCTTAAGTCCTGCAGGAAAGTCACGATGAAAAAGAATATTTTTATGAGTGTCTACAAGGAAACAAAAACCTGACTCGTAATTAAGGTTGTCTGTAACATCCCTAAGCTGATGCATTCCAATGTCAACTCCGCAAACACCTAAAAATTTTCCATTTCTATAAATGGGAGCAATAAAACTCATTGCATCAGTATAATCAAACGAAGCTTCAACAACCTTATGGTTAAACCAGGATTCCCTGCCAACTCTTTTTGCCTGAATGTACCAATCTAGGTCGGCAATTTTTTCAGTATTGTGCCTGGAAAAACCTTCAGTTGTATCCAAAAATGTTCCCAAAGAATCATTTACCATATACCTAAGGCAAAGGTCATTATAATCTTCAGCATCCAAACAAAAATAGATGGAACCTGCAAAAGGAATGGACTTAGACATTTCTAGGGCAATGGGCACACTTTTATTTACAAAAGATTTGGCATACGAAGAATCAGAAAAAAAAGTTTTTTCATCAATTGTATCTTCAATATATGTCTTTAAAAAATAAACGGCATTTTCAATTCTACCAACACGGCTGTCTAAGTCCATGGTCTTCAGAAGTGCAAGGGAATTAAGAGTTTCTGAGGAATGAAATTCGATTGCAGAATTTACATAATGAAGGGATATATAAATGAGTATAAAAAAAAGCGGTATGACACTAATATATAGATTAATAAAAGAGCGTCGTATTGTTTTCATATATCACTTTCCTTTTTTACTCCGTTTCCCCCCATCTCCTTTACTTGATAGCAACACCGTGCAGCCCTATAGTAGTTTTGCTTTACAGTATCCTGCAGCCTGACCTTTACAAGCCCCACAGAAACGGTAACGGAAGTCGTGTTTTCAACCTTGCGGCAGAATTCGCGACAGACCGCATAGGCACTTTCTATTGAAAGTTCCATTAAAACAAGAAACTCATCCCCTCCCCATCTTAAAAGCAGGCCCCTACCAGAAAGCTCGTCCTTTGCACAGTCAACAACAGAAAGAAGGATACCGTCCCCATTCATACTGTCATTTGCTTCTTTAAAAAAGTCTATGTCAAAAACAGCCATACACTGGTATCGGGTAGTGTTAAAGACCCCGCGCTCCCCATACGTCTCTTTAAAGAAGTTCCTGTTGGGAAGCCCCGTAAGAAAATCTGTGTCAGACTTATTATCAACGCTTACAAGGCTAGTGTTTCTTTCTTTTTCATAAGTCCGATAAAGGATTAAACCTGCAATCAGTATAATTAAACTGCTAATCGACAGCAAAATAACTAATTCCAAAGTTATGGGATTCGTAATTTTTGACTGCATCACAAAGTACCAGTTCAAGTCCTTAACGTAATGGGTAACAGCAAATTCTGTATTGCTAATTCTTAAGTAGCGGAATTCATCTGTTGGACTATTTGTTTGGGTAAGCCATTTTAAAGAAGCAACGCCGCAGTTTTCCAACTGGGAATCAAGCATTACAATTCCCTTGTAATTCATGCTGTCATTTGAAACTAAAGAAACTTTTACATTGTATTTTTTTTCATAGGCCTTAATTACTTCCTGCAATTCATTCACAAAAAGTCCTATACTAGTAACCCCTAAGAAAGTTCCGTCAGAATCTGTCATACGATAATTTATAAAAAGCTGGGATTTGCTTTCATCTTTTCTGTCAAGGTAAAAGGCAAGGGTATACTGCACAGAATCGTCCCTAAACCTCCTATACCACAAATCCCTATTATCACCGTCGGGGTTAAAAATTTTGTGCACGCCGGTTTCTTTATAATACCTGTGAGTCTTTTCAGAAAGAAAGTCCACGGTAGAAAAGGAATAGATTTCCATAAAGTTAGCAAGATAAGGCTGCAAGTTTTCAACTGCCTCTTCTACAGACAGCTCGTTTTCCTTTCTTATAAAGTTCCTCAAGAATTCATCTTCGGCCATATATTGGCAAAAGCGATATGAAGTCCTGATTTTTCTTAAAACATTTTCTTCAATTTCATCTGCAATATGAAAATACTTTTTTTTATCATCGCTGTCTTTTGAAATAAAATAACTAGACACAGCAGTTACAAACATAACGGCAACAAGCAAAACAATAAAACTTGTTATAAAATTTTTTTTCATGTTTTTTTCTCTTGAGTTTTTAAAATTTTTTTATTTTCATACATGGCTTTATCAGCTCTGTTGAATACATCATTGAAGGTTTTGTCACTTCCCCTAGTGTATGTTGCGGAGCCGGCCGCAATCTGATAGTTACAGTTAAAGATGCTGAAGTCTTTCCGGCTCATTTCCGCAGTAGGTGCCTGTGAATGTGGAGATGAAGAAGACTGACCGGAATTCCTGTTACAGGCAGAGACAAAAAGAGAAAATGATAAAAAAACTGAGCAAAATAGCGGAATCCGCAAAAAATTCTTCTTCATATTCACTATATTATATCACATACTTTTAGAAAAACAATATGCCCCTGAAACAAGTTCAGGGTAACAGGGGGGATTTTTTATTTTATACATAGAATTCATCTATGCGGGAACCAATATCTTCTATTGATTTCTTCATTACAGAAGAAATTTCTGTTAAAGTTGCCCCGTTTCCGTCTATTTTCCTAGCTCCATCGCTCATTTCAGCCATACTAGACTGCATTACGCCCGTAACTTCCTGCAGATTCCTAACTTCATCAAGAATTGCCTTATTTCCTTCAGACATCTCGTGGCTTGCAGTGCGGACTTCAACCGTGCTGTCATTCATATTGTGCAGGGCCTGGCTAATCTGCCTTGAACCGGCATCCTGTTCTTCCATGGCAGCCTTAATTTGGCGCACAAGCTGGTCTGTCCCCTGAATTTCTTCTATAACGGTCATAAAAGCCTGGCTGGACTGACGGGATGCTTCCACAACCGCGACAATTGACTTCTTTATGTTCTTAAGCTGAACACCTATGGTCTTTGACTGGGCAGATGAAGTTTCAGAAAGCTTTCTAATCTCATCAGCAACAACGCTAAAGCCCTTGCCTGCCTCTCCCGCATGGGCTGCCTCTATGGCTGCATTCATGGCAAGAAGGTTTGTTTGCCCCGCAATAGAAGAAATGGCCGCGTTTGCAACCTGCAAGGTCTCGCTTTGCTCCCTAATCTGGTCAATTTTGCCGTTTACGTCCTTTTGCAAATCAGAACCTGTTTGGGCACTAGAAGAAAGGTGGTCAAAAGATGAGGCCATCATGTCAACAGACTTGTTTACAGATGTTATGTTTCCAATCATCTCCTCTACAGCAGCAGATGCCTGGCTTACCCCCAAGCTTTGGTTTTCAATCATATGCTCAAGGGAATTTATGTTTTCCGCAATCTGATGAACTGCCCCTGCCGTCTGGCTTACACTTGAAGACTGGGTTTCTATCTGCGTCTTTATGCTGTCAATGTTTTCTATAATTTCTGCAATGGAATAGCCTGTGTCTTCCGTGCTTTCCATAAGGGAAGAACCCGCGCTGTCTAGCTCATCCCTAGATTTCTTTATATCAGAGATAATGCCCTGCAGCTTTTCGGTAAACAAATTGAAGCCTTCCACAACAGACCCAATCTCATCATGGGTGCTTACCTTTATGCGCTGTGTTAAATCTGCAGAGCCACTTGCAATGTTCGTAATCGAAGCCTTTACTGTATCCAAGGGGACAAGTATATTGGAAATAAAAACGGAACCCAAGCATATAGCTATAATCAAAATGACAGTGAGCATAATGATTATTACCGTCCGCATGTGGCCCAGTCCAGAAAAGTAGTCTGAATAGGGGCTAGCGCAAAGAACCGCCCACTTGGAATTGCCACCTATAGGCCTGTAGGCGCAGGTCATCTTTACCTTGGTAAAGGGGTCTATGAAATTTTCAGCCCCAGTCTGGCCAGAGACAACTTTCTTTATAAGGGCTGCAAAGTCACTAGAAGGATCAAGGTCAGAAAGGGATGCCCCTGTGTGGCTGTTCTCATTTGAATCGCCGACAGTCTCACCGGTCTCCATGTTTATAACCCCCGGATGCGAAGACTTTCCTATTACAATGTCGGAAATTATCTTTTCTATCCAGTTTCCCCTTATTATAGAAACGATTGCCCCTGCAAAGGCACCGGTGCTATCAAAGACCGGCACAGAATAAAACATCAGGATATCATCGTTTATCGTATTTGTCTTTGGGTCAGAAATGTATTCTTTGCCACCTTTTACCCCAACAAAATAAGAGGCTGTGGAAAAATCGTGGTAGTCGCCAGAGGCAATCACAGACATTCCGTCTTTATCGTAAAAAGCTAAGTTCTCGTATTTTTCTTTTTTGTCTTTGATTACAGCCTGAAGCTGCAAGTTCTTTTCCATAAGGTCCGTAGCAGGATCTTTCAGTAAGGGAAGGGTGGCAAGTCCGCGGAGCATTGAAAGCTCCATATCGATTTGGTCAGAGATTTCTTTTGCAGAGATGTCCGCAACAGATACAAGGGTTTGTCTGACAGACTTTTCAAGTTCCTTTTTTGCAGTCCTATAGGCAAATATTCCTACAATTCCTATGGCAAGTAGCAAAAAAATAGCAAACAAAAACATGAATTTAGTCTTAATACTTTTCATTTGAAAAACTCCTTGTAGTGGTCTTAAATTTTAACACAAATTCTTAGCTTTTACAAGAAAAAAATTGTTGTGGTGCCCTTGTTGTTTTTTTCTATAATAAGTAGTACAATTCAGCTATGAAAAAGACACTTAAAGAGCTTTTGCCTTCTCTTGAAAAAGAAGGCTTAGAATATAAAATTGTACAAGACCTAGGTTCACCCCTACTTGAAGAATGTATTATAGAAGACCTTGCCTTTGACAGCCGCAAAGTTACAAAAAATAGCCTGTTTTTTGCCCTGCCAGGAACACACACAAGTGGCAACCGCTTTGTAAAAGATGCAATAGAGGCAGGGGCTAGCGCAATAGTCTTTGAAGGGGACTTTTCAGCTGAAGAAAGGGAAGAACTTGCAAAATACCCGTCAAAGGCTACCTTTATACAGGTCAAGTCCTCCCGTTTTGCTATGTCACCGCTAAGTGCAAGTTTTTACGACAATCCTTCACAAAAGCTTGTAATATATGGAGTTACAGGAACAGAAGGTAAATCTTCTACGGTCTCCTTCATTTGGCAACTCCTAACCCTTTGTGGCCTCAAAGCTGGCTTTATCTCCACCGTCCAGTATTCACTAGGTGGCCCTGCCATCAACAACCCCGAGCACCAGACAACACCCGAAGCCCCTATCGTACAAAAAGAACTGTACCAAATGCTAGAGAACGGTTGCACCCATGCTGTAGTGGAATCTTCAAGCCACGGCCTAAGTAGCAAGACTAACCGCTTGGGCAATGTTGAATTTGATGTAGCGGTCTTTACAAATGTTACCCTAGAACACCTTGAATTCCACAAGACCTTTGACCAATACAGGTCTGACAAGGCAAATCTTTTCCGTGCCTTAGACAAATACGACCACAAAAAAACAATAAGTGGCCTTGTGACCCAAGTACCCTCTATAGGGATTGTAAACTTAGAAGATCCTTCAGCCTCATATTTTGCCGCCTGCACAAAAAAGAAGGTCTTTGGCTTTACAAGCGAAGGAAAGGCCGGTAGCGCAAAAGCCCTTCCTGAAATTCCTGCTGACATGCCCTACCTTGCCGCAAGAAACATTGTTTCTGCCCGCTACGGAATGTCATTCAGCATTTACAGGTTTGAAAACCACGATTCACTTCAAAACGGTAACAGGGTAATTCATGTAAAGGCACCTGTTGCCGGAGCTTTCAACGCATACAATATAATGGCCGCAATGCTTGCAGTTTCCGCAACTACAGGCAAAAGTTTAGAAGACCTTGCAAGCCTGCTACAAAAACTGGTTCCGGTAACAGGCCGGATGACAGTTGTTGACTGCGGTCAGGATTTTGAGGTTATAGTTGACTATGCCCACACCCCCTCCTCTTTTGAGACGATTTTTCCTCCGCTAAAAAAACGTTGTGTAGGAAAGATGATTTGTCTTTTCGGCTCTGGGGGAGAACGCGATACTAAGAAAAGGCCCCTGCAGGGTCAGATTGCAGCCCGATTCTGCGACACTGTAATTCTAACGGATGAGGATCCCCGCTTTGAAGACAGCATGAAGATTCTTCAAGATATAGCAGCAGGAGCTGTTGCAGAAGGCAAAACTGAAGGAAAAGACTTATTCCTTATTGCAGATAGAAAGGCAGCTATAAGAAAAGCCTTTTCGCTTGCCCAAAAAGATGATATTGTCCTGCTTTTGGGAAAGAGCCATGAAAATTCAATAATTTATAAGGACAAGCCCCTGCCCTACGATGAAATTGCAGAGGCAGCAAAGGCCCTGAATGAAATGAAAAAGTAAAATAAAAAGGGAGGATTTTATGAATATACTTTTACTTTACGGCGGAAGATCCGGTGAACACGAAATTTCTTTGGTAAGCTGCGCGGCTGTGGCAAGAAACATAGAAGCAAGCCACAAGGTGACCCTTATTTCTATAGATAAAGACGGCAAGTGGTACTTGCAAAAAGAAGACCTAATTGAAAATCTTCGGAAAAATCAGGATGAAAAACTTTCTGTAAATGCCGATGAAAAAATGACTGTCAGCGTAATTCCCGGAGGCGGTAGGGAAAAGGCTTTGTTTGCAAACGGCCACTACATAAAGGCAGATGTAGTTTTTCCGGTCCTTCATGGAACGTACGGCGAGGACGGTACTGTGCAAGGACTTTTAGAACTTGCAGGCCTCCCCTATGTAGGTTGCGGGGTATTCGCATCCGCTGCAACAATGGATAAAGTTCAGACAAAAATTCTTTTGCAAAGTGCGGGCATCCCCATTGTTCCCTACGTCTGCATAAACAGGGCTCAGGTAAACAACAGCAAGGTCTACGACAGCACTGTTGAAAAGGCCATAAAAGAATTAGGCTTTCCTCTTTTTGTAAAGCCTTGTTCCGCAGGCTCTAGTGACGGGGCTTCCCGTGCAGACAACGCAAAGCAACTTTCCTTTGCCCTCATGGAAGCCTTCAGCTGGGACAACAAGGTGCTTATTGAAAAAGCAATAAATGCCCGCGAAATTGAATGCTCCGTTACAGGAAACAGCGTTACTTTTTCTTCAGACATAAAAGAAACACTGCTAGAAGCCTATGGACCTGGGGAAATTGTCCCCCGCCACACTTTCTACGACTACGATGCAAAATACAATGACCCTGATGGGGCAGAGCTTAGGATTCCCGCTGACCTTAGCAAAGAAAAAAGCGATTACATAAAGGAAACCGCTAAAAAGGCATACGCGGTCCTTGACTGTTCAGGGCTTAGCCGCGTTGACTTTTTTGAGGACAGGGATACAGGGAAAATATATCTGAACGAAATAAACACAATCCCTGGCTTTACAAGCATCAGTATGTTCCCAAAGATGTGTCAGTCACAGGGGCTTTCTTTTACAAATCTTTTAGACCTTCTATTTAAAGAAGCCCTTGCCCGCTTTGAAGCTAAGCAGACCCTTACAACAAGCAGGAGTTAATTATGGCAGTAGAACCACACGTATACCCTGAAGGCTGTGTTTTTAATACTTTGCAGGACATAGCCGGAAAACGCATAACGGTTATGGGCTTAGGCCTTAACGGTGGCGGAGAGGCCAGCGTCCGCTTCTTTTTGCGTCACGGAGCCTTTGTTACCGTAACAGACATGAAAAGCGCGGAAGACTTAAAGCCTACAATTGAAAGGCTTAACTTAGATCCAGATTTAGACAAGTCTAGGCTAACTTACGTGCTTGGTTGCCACAGAATAGAAGATTTTTCTACTGCTGACTGTGTAATTAAAAATCCTGGGGTGAAATTTGAAGGCAACAAATACCTAGCTGCGGCAAAGGCTGTAGAAACTGACATAAGCATTTTCCTTCACTTTACAAAGGCCCCGATAATCGCGGTGACAGGCAGCAAGGGGAAAAGCTCAACGGTGAGCGCAATTGATTTTGGTCTTAGGGGGGCCGGCTACAAAACATTTCTTGGGGGAAACATAACAGTAAGCCCCCTGACCTTTTTAGAGCAGACTGACGGCACAACCCCTGTAATACTGGAGCTTTCTTCCTGGCAGCTCCGTGACCTACGGGGAAGAAAGGCTTTAAAACCCCACATTGCAATTATCACCAAAATAATTCCAGACCATCAAAACTGGTATGACGACATGGACTCTTACGTAGCAGACAAAAGGCTCATCTACACAGACCAAACTGATTCAGACTTTACCATTTTAGATGCCGACGAGGATGACTACCTAAAAGACAGCCTGACTCCGCTCGCAAATTGCAAATGCTGGGGAGACTTGTTTGCAAAAGAAACAAAGGGAATTGTAGTCCGCTACAGTTCTGCCATACTGGATTCAGACCAATGCGGGGCTTTTCTCTATGGGGAAGGAAGAAAAACTGCTGGCTATGTTCAAAAGGTAAGCCGTTTTTTAAACCGCAGTCTAACCTCCGCAAAGCCGATTTTTGATTCCTTACAGAACCAAGACAAGGCAAATCCGGACCAGGCTGTACAAATAATGGGGGACCTTCTTGTTCCTGGAAGCCACAATAAGATAAACGTCTTGAACGCAGCCCTAGTCCTTACCCTAATGAACGTTGCGCCCAGCCAAACAAAAATGATACTTGGCGCTTGGAAGGGAATTCCCAACCGACTAGAGCGCTTTCATGAGTGGGCAAGCCCCGCAAGCAACGTACGGGTGGTCTTTTACAATGACTCCTGTGCCACTGTTCCAGAGGCGGCAGTTGCAGCTCTAAAGGCCTTTGACAGCCGTGTAATCCTCATTACTGGCGGAACAGATAAAAACTTAAACTTTACACCTCTCGCCCAAGCCCTAAGCGGACAAGCAGGAGCTAGGGCTAAACCTTTGCAGACCTACCTCCTTGCCGGAAGCGGAACAGACAAGCTTCTTGCAATGCTAAAAAATATAAACGGACAGCAGTGTCTAGGGCCTTTTGAAGGACTTTCTATTTTGTTGGGAGTCCTAAAAAATAATTTGCTCCACCAAAATGCAGAAAGGATTTACAAGTGCTTTG
>CAJOQA010000220.1 GCA_905236465.1 uncultured Treponema sp. | reverse complement strand
TGTTTGTATCGTAGTATTTTCTCTCTTAGGTTTCCGTTTGCTAAAGATAGATACTTCTTTGGTAAACTACTTCCCAAAGAATTCTGAGTTCCGCCAGGATATTGACTATGTTGACCAGCGTTTTGCAGGTACAAACAGTATTTATTTTAACATCCAAGGACAGGAAAGCGGGGATGTTACCAATCCAGAACTTCTTGCCGCTGTAGATGGAATGCAAGCCTATTTGCTTGAAAACTATTCAGAAGGAATTGGAAAGATTGTTTCCTTTACAACTTTGATAAAGAGGGTAAACCAGGTTTGGCATGACCCTGCTACTGCAGAACTTGAAGATTCTTCTTCTGATTCCTCATTTGGAGAAGATTCAGACTTTGGCTCTTTTAGTGATGATTCCTTTGCTTCTTTTGGAGAAGATTCATTTGGAGCAGATTCTTTTGGAGAAGATTCCTTCGGCTTTGATTCTTTTGGTGACGATTCAGCAGAAGAGACAACAGCAGTTGACTTTGTTGACCCCAACATTGCTTACAAGGCAGGTCTTGAGGAAACAAAAACCGTAAGTGAAATCCTTGATTTGCTTAATAGATCCTACATCAATGCTGGTGGAAGAAGGGCAAGCGTAGCTCAGGTTTACACAGAGTTTGAGAAGCTGCTTAACTATAAGGGGCTTGCTTACTATGAAATTCCTGGTGACATTACAAAGTATCCTGTAGCTTCTAAGGAAGAGTTGCAAGGTGTTGTAAATGACTACATGAGTTTGCTCGGTGATGCGGTTGACCGTTTTGTTGATGACCAAAATGCACCTTCAAAGTTGCGTGTCCAGTGCCAGTTGAGAAACCATTCAACTGAAATTACAGGAAATATTATCGATGCTGCCACCAAGTATGCAAAGGATCACTTCCCCGAAGGCTATACTATTGAGTTTACTGGTTCCGGCGAAATGGAATATTCAATGACCAACATGATTGTAGCAAGCCAGCTTTCTTCCTTGTTGATTTCATTGGGTTCTGTTTTCATAATAATAGCTTTGTCATTCAAGTCTGGTTGGGCAGGTCTTTTGGGTGCAATTCCACTTGCATTTACAATCTTGCTTAACTACATGGTTATGGGCTTTGCCCACATCAACCTTGACCTTGTTACAAGTATTATTGCATCTGTTGCTGTTGGTGTTGGTATTGACTATACGATACACTTCCTTGAAACCTATCGCGAGGAAAGAAAAAAGACTTCAGATTTGACGCTTGTCACAAAGAACACATTCCGCAAGAGTGGACACGGTATTGTGACTAACGCCCTTGCTGTAGGCTTTGGTTTCTTGGTACTTTGCCTTTCTAAGTTTGATGTTCTTCGTAGCATTGGTGTTCTTGTTGCAATCGTTATGTTTACATCTTCTGTCCTTGCTATGACAATAATTCCAGGTATCTTGAATTGGTTTGATCCTAAGTTTATCAGACCAGCAAAAGAACCTTCTGTTACTGTAGTAGAAGAGGAAGAAAATGAATAAAGGATGTAACCGGTAGCTAGGCTGCTTGTTATATATATAGAAAATAAATGAAAGAGACTGTAAAACTTTTTTAAGTTTTGCGGTCTCTTTTCTGAAAACAAAGTAATTTTATTTTGAAGGAGATATACTTATGAAAATGACATCAAAAATCGCATGTATTGCTTCTGCCGTGCTTCTTTCTGCAACTGCTGCTTTTGCAGACCAGAAAGGATATGACATTATGAAAGAAGTTTCTGACTTCAAGCGCCCTGCTTTTAGCCACACCGCTGTAAAGATGATCCTTGCAGACAAAAACGGTAAGGGTGAAGAATGGGGTGTTGAAGAGTACGGAAAGAATGAGAATGATCTTACTTCTGTCGTAATGATTTTTAAGACTGGTTCAAAGAAGGGTACCCGCTTCCTTCAGATTGAGAATGAAGGCACAAAGCCCGATGACAAGTTTATCTACTTGCCTTCTCTTAAGCAGTCCCGTCGCGTAAACTCAAGCGAAGGTTCTAAGTCTTTCTTGGGAACAGATGCAACTTACGATGATCTTTCTAGCCGTGATGTTGACGAAGATGAACATACTTATATAAAGGACGAGCAGAAGAATGGTTATGACTGCTATCAGATTCGTGAGGATCCAAAGGATAAGTCATCTAGCCAGTACGACTACCGCATCACATGGATTGACAAGAAGACAATGTACCCAATCTATACAGAGATGTACAAGAAGGGCAAGCTTGTAAAGACCCTTACAGTCAACAAGATTGAAAAGAGAACTGGTGTAACAGGTGTATCTTATGATATTCCTATGTCAACAACTCTTAAAGATATGGAAACTGGTCACTCAACAACAATGCAGATCGGTCAGATTGAAATTGACAAAAAACTTGATGCCCGTATCTTTACACAGAACTTCTTGAATACTGGTAAATAAGGAAATTTCTAAAAAGTTGCGATAGCAAGTTTTCAGACTGTCAACCTGAACTTGATTCAGGGTCTACAGACTGACAGTTTCTACCTTTACTCTTAGCGCGTCCTTTTTTAGGGCGCGTTTTTTCTTTCCTAACTTTTTATTTGTTTTTTTTTATATCTGTTGTATAATTTAAAAGAGCCTACAAAAAAAGAGATGTTGGATTATGAGCAGTATAAAGAAAAAGTTAAAAGAACTTGCCTTTGCCAAGTATAGTCCCTATGTAAAAGATTATCTGTTTCGCTCTAATGTTATGTCTAGCATTTACCTTAGCCTTGTTGTAGTAGCTTTGGAAATTTGGATGCTGATTACCGTTTTGACGGGTGCAAACTTTAGTGATGGAAATAGGGGCTTCCTTTGGCTTGTTAAGCATACCTCTTCTTACCTTGTTTTGCTTTTTACAGCAATTGTAATGTTTGTCTATTCAGTAGCATATCTTAAGGGTAAAATTAAAAATCAAAAAATTGGCATAGGAATACGGCTCTTTTTTACACTTGTGTCCATTTCCTTTGGTCTCTATATTTCATACATCAGTTATGACAGAACAGGCCAGGTCTTTGCTTTTGTCACTATGGAAGCTTTTTGTCTATGCCTTTTAGTCTGGCATCCAATAAACCACTTTATTTTTCTTACAAGCTCATTTTTAATTTACTATTACCTGCAAAGTAAAATTTCCCCTTTATCTTATAGTGTAAAGGTTAATTCTTTTACCCTCTGGATAGTCCTTTTTATGGCAGGGGTAAATATCCATCATCAACGGCGTGTTGAAGCACAAAAAGATGAGAATTTGGAAAAACTTACAGACTACCTAAAGAAAAAGTCTGTGCAAGATGAGCTTACCGGTCTTCCAAACCTTACTTATTTTCAAGAAAAAACAATGGAATTCTTGAAAAATGAAGAAAATGATATTTCTCAGTTTCGTTTTGTCTTTATGGATATTGAGAATTTTAAGATTTATAATGAGAAATTTGGTTTTAGCAAGGGAAATGACTTTATCTGCAAAGTCGCCTCCATAATTTCTTCTGCCTTTAAAGGAGCTGTTTTTGCCCGTTTTTCAGATGACCATTTTATCGCCTTTACTAAGGCTTTGGGCCTAGAAGAAAAACTTTCCGATATTAAAAATCAGGTTGTATCTTTAGAGCCTAGCCTGCAGTTAGGCTTTAAGAGCGGAATCTATATGCCTTTAAAAAGAGATATAGCCCCAAGCTTAGCCTTGGATCGTGCCCGCTATGCCTGTTTTTCTGTAAAAAAATACTTTTCACATGATATAGCTTTCTACAATGGCGATATGGACGATGACTTTCGCAAAAGAAAATATATAATCAATAGCATTGATAACGCTATAAAAAATGATCATATACAAGTCTATTACCAACCTGTGGTTTGGGCTGAAACAGGTAAGCTTTGCGGGGCGGAGGCTCTTGCACGGTGGAATGATCCAACGTATGGCCTCATTTCTCCGGCGGTTTTTGTTCCCATCCTTGAAGAATATCATCAAATCCACAAGCTAGACATGTATGTTATGGAAAGTGTCTGCAAACACATAAGGAAAGCCTATGATAACAAGTATCCGGTTGTTCCCATTTCCATAAATTTTTCAAGATTAGATTTTGAGCTTTCAGATCCCGTAAAGGAAGTTTCAACCTGTATAGATAAATACAAAATCTCAAAGGACGATATTCATGTTGAGATTACAGAAAGTGCCCTTACAGAAACAGATAATAAGCTGCAAACCGCTATGAATTCTTTTAGAGAAAAGGGCTTTTCCCTTTGGTTAGATGACTTTGGCTCTGGATATTCAGGCTTAAATGTCCTAAAAGATTTTACCTTTGATATGATGAAAATAGACATGAAGTT
>CAJOQA010000219.1 GCA_905236465.1 uncultured Treponema sp. | reverse complement strand
ATATTATAAATGGTATGCAAATTTACAAAATCAATGAAAAATAAAACACTTTGGAATATAATTTTTTGTTGTTTAGGGGATTACTAAAAAGATGGTGTGTAAGTTAGGGGTGAAGTGGGGAAATATGGCTTACTTGCCAAAAGTAGCAAGCCATGGATGGCGGCTTAGCGCATGCAGAATAACTTTACAAATCTTCATGTCATTCCAACTTTCTTGAGGAATCCATAACACACATGGATTTTCCTCTCTTTGGCAATCTTCGGGTAGGTGAAATGATATTTAGGGGAGCCTCAAAAAAGTTTGTCTTTTTATTGATTTTGCATTATATTATTAGGTATGAAAAGCAATAAAGATAATGAAAAAAACTCTGCTGCTGGAATTCCTGGACTTCCGGCTGAGATGGAACTTCCTAATAAACTTTTTATAATTCCGATTGGTGGAAGACCTATTTTTCCTGGAATTTTTACCCCTCTGATGATAAATAATTCTGATGATACCAAGGTTGTTGAAGAAGCTTATGAGGGGGACGGTTTCCTTGGTATTATAATGCTCAAAAATGATGTGGAAAAGCCTACAATGGCAGATGTATACGATGTGGGCACTGTGGCAAGAATCATTAAGAAGATCAATCTTCCGGATGGAGGAATTAATGTCTTTGTTTCTACAATTGCCCGCTTTAAAATACGTAAGACTCTCTCAGCTTCAGTTCCTATGGTGGCAGCCGTTGAATACTTGGATGACGAAGGTGGAGATACTTTTGAAGTAAAGGCTTTAACTAGGGCTTTAATCAGCGAGATGAAGGAGATTAGCGAAAATAACCCCATGTTCAGCGAGGAAATGAGGCTTAACATGGTAAACATTGACCATCCTGGAAAAATTGCTGACTTTATTACCTCGATTCTGAATATTGAAAAAGAGGAGCAGCAAAAGGTTCTCGAGACTCTAAATGTGCGTGAGCGCATGGAGCAAGTTTTAGTTTATATTAAGAAAGAACAGGAAATTCTTAGGGTTCAAAAGAAAATTCAAAATGAATTGAATGAAAGGGTTGAAAGCAATCAGCGGGAATACTTCTTGCGGGAAGAGCTGAAGTCAATTCAAGAAGAACTGGGAATTTCATCAGATCCAAAGACTTCAGATTATCAAAAGTTTAAGGCAAAAATTGACTCGTTTCATTTTACAGGGGAGGTCAAGGAGACCGTTTACAATGAGCTTGAAAAATTTCAGATGATTGATCCCCATGAACCTGAATATAATATGATTAGAAACTATCTTCAGCTTGTTGCCTCTTTGCCTTGGAACGATACTAGCCCGGAGATTTATAATCTTGAAGATGCTGCAAAAAAACTTGATGAAGACCATTATGGGCTTGAAGATGTAAAGAAACGTATTCTTGAATATTTGGCAGTCAGACGCCTGAAGCATGATGGTAAGGGGTCGGTTCTAATTCTTGTAGGTCCGCCAGGGGTTGGAAAAACCAGTGTCGGGCGGTCTATAGCCCGTGCCATGAACAAACCCTTCTACCGCTTTAGTGTTGGCGGTGAGCATGATGAGGGAAACATAAAGGGTCACCGCAGGACTTACATTGGTGCTGTTCCTGGTCAGATCCTTGAAGGGCTTAAGATTACAAAAAGTAAGTCCCCTGTTTTTATGATTGACGAAATCGATAAGATGAATGCTTCTGCCCAAGGAGACCCTTCCGCGGCTCTGCTTGAGGTTTTAGACCCCGAGCAAAACGTTGCATTCCGTGACACATACTTGGACTTGCCCTTTGATTTAAGCAATGTTTTCTTTATTTTAACAGCAAATACTTTGGACACAATTCCAGGCCCCTTGCGCGATAGGGCAGAGATTATTGAACTTTCCGGTTATATAGATCAGGAAAAGATTCAGATTGCTTCTAAGTATCTTTTGCCAAAGAACCTAGAAAAAAATGGTCTTAAAAAGAGCCAGGTTAAGTTTACAAAGGCAGCTTTCGCTTTAATTGCCAGTGAATATGCCCGAGAGGCGGGTGTGCGTAACTATGAGAAGTGCGTGGACAAGATTGTGCGTAAGCTGGTAAAAGAAGAAATAGCTGAATATGAGAAGACCCACGAAAAAGTGAAGGTCCCTACTATCGAGGATATTCCGGACGGTATAGTAAAGCCCCTTTCTTCTACTAATACTGTTCCAAAGAAAAAGTTCGATGAAAAATCGCAAGGACTTGATTCCGCAGGCATTGTGGATGAAGTGGTTTCTCCAGAAGCGAATGTTGAGGTAGAAGAAAACTCAAGAGCCCAAAAAGAAGCAGCCTTAAAAGAAGCTATAAAGAAGGTCTCTGACCAAGATGCCGCTACTATTAAGGCTGTTTTTGCAAAAAAGAAGTTTTCTATTGATGTTGCGGAAGTCAGGAAGTATTTGGGTAAGGCTGTATTTGATGAAAGTCAGATTAAGACTGCTTCAATACCTGGAACTGCAATAGGCTTGGCTTGGACAAGTATGGGGGGAGATACCCTCCTTTTGGAAAGTATTTCTTTTGCAAGCGAAAAGGGTGGCTTGGTTCTTACAGGGCAAATGGGCGATGTAATGCAGGAAAGTGCCAAGATCGCCATGAACTGGTCAAAGAGGTATGCTATAGAAAAGGGCATCAAGGACGTTGACTGGTTTGAAAAAAATATTATCCACCTGCACATTCCTGAAGGGGCAACCCCTAAAGACGGTCCTTCTGCCGGTATTACAATGGCCACAACTTTTATCTCTCTCTTAAAGAATAAGAAGATAAAGGCAAACCTTGCTATGACAGGGGAATTGAGCCTTACAGGGCAGGTTCTCCCTATTGGTGGACTTAGGGAAAAAACCGTTGCCGCTAAGCGCAACAAAATTAAGACTATTATAATTCCTAAGGCTAACGAAAGGGATTTGGAAGAGATTCCTAGCCATGTTAAGGAAGGTTTAACCTTTATTCCTGTCAGCAGGGTTGAGGAGGTTATGGAAGCTGTTTTCTGATGGGACTGTGCGAAGCTCTTGTGACAAGTTTGCATAATAGGTCTTTTATATCAATAATTTTTGTTATAATTTAAAAATACTATTGAAATTTGCCTAGTTTGGAAGTATCATTATAGAAAATGGAAGAATTTGACAAAATCAAGGACTTTTCAAAAATAGCAACTCTTCTAAACTGGGCAATGTTTTTTGTCCATACCAGTTTGCTTTTGTTTTTTTATTTTTGCCAGGTAACTTTCATGTTTTATTTTAATATTGGCAGCGTAAGCCTTTACCTTGTAAATTTTTATGTGATTAAAAAGAAATATGTCCGCGTGTTTCTAATCTTGACAGTTTTGGAAGTTCTATTACACCTTATAGCAGCTACAATCTGTTGCGGCTGGGACAGTGGCTTTGCCCTCTACAACTTTGCAATGATAGGGGTAATTCATTATACTAAATACATTTATAGTGATATAAAGGGGATGAATGTTTTTGTCCAGCTTGTTACTTTTGGCGCAGCCTTCATTTTCTTATTTTTAAGTGTATTTTCATATTATTTTACCCCTTTTTATGATGTAAGCTACACCTTCCGCTACTTGTATTTTGCGAACGGGATGCTTTCCCTGGCCCTTATAATATTATCTCTGATGAATTTTTCCAGGGGAGCCTTGTCTTCTGAACGCAGCCTGCATGAACTTGCTGACTATGATGAGTTGACCCAGCTTTTTAACAGGCACAAGATGAATGAAATCCTTAATGGAATGTGCGAGGAAAAAAAAGCTTCCCAAAGCAAAAATTCCTGCTATATTTCCATTTTGGACATTGACGACTTTAAGCAGATAAACGATACCTATGGACATAACGCTGGAGATTATGTTCTTAAGACTATTGCAAGGTTAATGAAAGAAATAACTGCGAAAACTAAGCTTTCCCATGTTTGTAGGTGGGGTGGAGAAGAATTTCTTATTGTTCAGTCTTGTGCAGAGGACGAGTATGAAGGCCTTTGCGGTAAAAGCCTAGTCCTGAAGGTTTTGGAAAAGGTTAGAAACTATGATTTTGACTATGACAGTCACCATATCCCTGTGACTATGACAGCGGGCATTGCAACTCCTGCTAGTGGGGATAGTGTTTTGTCTGTTATACAAAAGGCAGATGAAAGTCTTTACTGGGGTAAGCAGCACGGAAAAAATCAGCTAGTAGAAAATTATCTTTGAATATGATATAATCATGTAATTTCTTATTTGAGAGGCTAAAAAGATGGCAGATATCACTTGGAAAAATCTGAATGAGTTGGCAAGTTTTAAGAAACTTGAGAATGTAAGCCCTGTTTCTTTAAAGAAAGTTTTAGGATCAGAAAATGGTCCTAGCAGAGTGTCTAAATTTAATATTAAGATGGGGGGCGGACTTACTTATAATTATGCTGCAAAGGCTGTAAGTGACGAAAGCTTGGCTGTGCTTGCTGACTTAGCAAAAGAGGCTCAGCTTGTAGAAAAATATGAAGAGCTTTACAATGGCGAGATTATTAATACAGGGGAAAAGCGCCTTGTCTTGCACCAGCTTACCCGTGGTCAGTTGGGAAAGGATGTTATTGTTGACGGCGTTAACAAAAGAGATTTCTATATAGAGCAGCAGAAAAAAATAGCTGATTTTGCGCAGAAGGTTCATTCAGGGAAAATTGTAAATGAAAAGGGCGAGAAGTATACAACAGTCTGCCAGATTGGAATCGGTGGTTCTGATTTAGGCCCCCGTGCCATGTACTTGGCCCTTGAGAACTGGGCAAAGGCTCATAATACTTTTAAGATGGAAGCCCACTTTATTTCTAATGTTGACCCTGACGATGCAGTTTCTGTCTTGAATTCTATTGACGTTTCTAAGACTATTTTCATACTTGTGTCTAAGTCTGGAACAACCCTTGAGACTTTGACAAATGAGTCTTTTGTTAAAGATTGTCTTAAAAATGCTGGCCTTGAAATCGGCAAGCATATGATTGCTGTTACTAGCGAAACAAGCCCTCTTGCAAAGAATCCTGACTACATGGCCGCTTTCTTTATGGATGATTTTATCGGTGGCCGCTATTCTTCTACGAGCGCTGTAGGCGGGGCAGTTCTTAGCCTAGCTTTTGGACCTGATGTTTTCGCTGCTTTCCTTAATGGGGCTGCTGAAGAAGATAAGATTGACAGTCAGGCTGATATATTTAAGAACCCAGCCCTTATGGATGCTTTAATTGGTTTTTATGAGCGCAATGTTATGGGCTTGCCTTCTACTGCAATTCTTCCTTATTCACAGGCATTGAGTCGCTTCCCTGCCCATTTGCAGCAGCTTGACATGGAGTCTAACGGAAAGAGCGTCAACCGCTTTGGTAAGGCTGTTGATTATGTAACGGGCCCTGTAATTTTTGGTGAGCCTGGTACAAACGGCCAACATTCATTCTATCAGCTTTTGCATCAGGGAACAAATATTATTCCTTTGCAGTTTATTGCATTCAAGGAAAACCAGACTGGAAAAGATGTTGTGATTCAGGATTCAACAAGCCAGAAAAAGTTGTGCGCAAATGTTACCGCCCAGATTGTAGCTTTTGCTTTGGGTAAAGATGATGAGAATCCCAACAAATTCTTTGCTGGTGAAAGACCTTCTTCTTTAATCTATGGTAAAAGCCTGACTCCTGAAAGCTTAGGTGCCTTGCTTGCCCACTACGAAAATAAGGTTATGTTCCAGGGCTTTATTTGGAATGTAAATTCATTTGACCAAGAGGGTGTTCAGTTAGGTAAGACTTTGGCTAAGGCAGTTCTTTCCGGCAAGATGGAAAAGACTTTGCAGGCTTATGCTGATTTGCTGATATAAAAAAACTAATAAAGTAGCCGTTCCCCTAGGCAAGGCTTTGGGGAACGAGCTTGTACGGTTACTGTAGGATTGCGCCCTTGTCTGCTGAAGAAACAAGTTTTGCGTAGCGGGCTAAGTAGCCGCTTGTTACTTTTGGTGCAGGGGCCTTCCATGTAGCCTTTCTTTTTGCAAGTTCTTCATCACTTACTTCTAAGTGAATCTTATAATTGTCCATGTCTAGGGTTATTTTATCCCCTTCTTGAACCAAGGCTATAGGGCCGCCGTCCGCCGCTTCAGGTGAGCAGTGACCAAGGGAAGCTCCTCTGGTTGCCCCAGAGAAGCGACCGTCTGTAATGAGGGCTACTTCCTTATCTAAGCCCTGGCCTGCAAGGGCTGCAGTTACCGCTAGCATTTCGCGCATACCAGGTCCTCCCTTGGGGCCTTCATAACGGATTACCACTACATCGCCTGGATGAATCTGCTGCTTTTGCACGGCATCCATTGCTTCACTTTCATCATCAAAAACACGGGCAGGGCCAGTGTGCTTCATAAGTTCTTTTGCGCAGGCACTTCTTTTTACTACTGTGCCGTTGGGGGCTAAGTTTCCAAAAAGAATTGCAAGACCACCAGTTTTGCTGTAGGGATTTTCTATTGGGCGAAGAATTTCAGGGTTGCGGTTTTTTACCCCCTTGATGTTTTCCGCTATACTTTTTCCTGTGGCGGTTATGAGGTCAGTTTTTATCAAGTTTTGCTTAGCAAGTTCCATAAGCACTGCCTGAACACCGCCCGCATCGTCTAGTTCGCAGATGAATGTGTGTCCGGCTGGTGCTAAGTGGCAGAGGTTAGGGGTGCGCTCTGAAATTTCGTTTACTTCGTGTAAGTCTATGGTGATTCCAGCCTCATGCGCTATGGCCGGTACGTGAAGCATAGTGTTGCTAGAGCAGCCTAATGCTAAGTCCGCTGTGATTGCGTTGCGGAAAGAATCTGCTGTCATCATGGAGCGGGCGGTTATGCCCTTACGGTAAAGGTCCATTACTGCCATGCCTGCGTGTTTTGCAAGGGCGATGCGGCGGCCTGTTGTGGCAGGAATTGTTCCGTTACCAGGTAAGCCGATGCCTAAAACCTCTGTAAGACAGTTCATGGAGTTAGCGGTAAACATACCAGAGCATGAACCGCAACCTGGGCAGGCGTAGTGCTCAAGCTCCGTCAGCTGCTCTTCGTTTATTTTTCCAACTGCAAGTCCGCCTACAGCCTCAAACATATCGGTAAGGGAAAGGTTTTTGTCTGAATAGGGGTTTGACTTGTCACAACTTGGCAAGTGACCTGGCATCATTGCCCCTCCTGAAACTACAACTGTAGGTAAGTCTAAGCGGGCGGCCGCCATAAGCATACCTGGAACTATTTTGTCGCAGTTCGGGATAAGGACCAAGGCGTCGAACTGATGGGCTTTTGCAACACATTCTATTGAATCGGCAATGAGCTCTCTGGTAACCAATGAATACTTCATTCCTTCATGGCCCATGGCAATGCCATCGCAAACACCTATAGCGGGAAATTCAATGGGGGTTCCTCCTGCCATGCTGATTCCTGTTTTGACGGCAGCGGCAATGCGGTCAAGTTCTATATGACCGGGAATAATTTCATTTTTTGCACAGCAAACGCCTACTAAGGGGCGGTCTAATTCTTCTTCTGTGTAGCCCATTGCATAAAACAGTGAGCGGTGTGGTGCGCGTGCAGCTCCTTTTGTTGCATTGTCGCTTTTTTTTGCCATTGT
>CAJOQA010000218.1 GCA_905236465.1 uncultured Treponema sp. | reverse complement strand
GTTGGGTTTCTGCCAAGTTCAGAATTGCTTACCAAAGTAAGGAAAGGAAGCATAAGCTGATTACACTCAGGAATATAAGAATGAGGATAAATAATGACATCTTGCTTTTCAGGATCGAGGCCTGCCGCAAGATAATCAATAACAAGCTGCTTTGTGTTCTGGCTTATTTCATCAAAGGCATCGTGGTCTGTTAAAACCTGATAATCAGCTATAAGAACCATTGTGGGAACACCAAGTTTTGCTAAGCGAACCCTATTTTGTAAAGATCCAAAATAATGTCCTATATGAAGACGACCAGTTGGTCTGTCTCCTGTTAAAACACGGTATTTCTTAGGATTAACTGCAATATCAGCTTCTATTTCTTTAGATTTTTCCAAGGCTGCTTGATAGGTTTTTCCTGAATCAAAATCAATATCTTCTGCCATAAAAATAATATCTCCATACTGAACTTTTTATAGACCTTCAATATACCATAAATAGATAAAATAAAGCAACCTCTAAAAATGCCCTTAGCCTTGCAAAAAATGTATATTTGATTAAACTGTAAGGAGATTTTTTAATAAATAAACTTTTATTGGGAAGGGAAAAAAATGAGGGCAACCAGAGCGGTTATACACCTTGATTATTTTAAGGAAAATATACTAAATATAAAAAAATTTATAGCGCCTAACGTTAAAATGTGCATACCTGTTAAGGCGGATGCCTATGGGCATGGTTCTATAGAATGTGCTAGGGCCGCACTTGAATGTGGGGCTGATTTTCTTTCAGTGGCAACCGTAGATGAGGGAGCTGAATTAAGGAAAGCTGGTATAAAGGCCCCTATTTTGCTTTTTAGCCTAGCTTCTCCAGAGGAAAGCAGCGATCTTGTAAAAAATGACCTGACCCCCTTTGTATTTGACAGTGAATATATAGAAATGATTGCTAAAGAAGCAAAGAAGGTTAATAAGGAAAAATACCCTGTCCACCTTGCAGTTGACACAGGGATGGGAAGAATTGGCTGTAATGAAGATGAGGCAGTTTTTTTAGCGGAAGAAATAGTTAAAAATCCCTACCTTAGCTTGGGTGGAATGGCTACACATTTTTCTTCTAGTGATACAAAAGATGAAGAAAGCATAGAATATACAAAAAAACAATTTAAAATATTCTTAAAAGCTATAGAAAATGTAAAATCTAAGGGAATAGAACCTGGAATATGCCATGCAGCCGCATCAGCTGCTACTTTAGATTTAGAAGAAAGCCACCTTGATATGGTTAGGCCTGGAATAATTGTTTATGGTTACTATGCAGATGATGTAAATAAGGAATACTTGGAAAAGAAAGGAAAAAAGTTGGATTTACGGCCTGTAATGACCCTAGAAAGTGAAGTATCTGCCATAAAGCATTTTACAAAGGGACAGGCTGTTGGCTATGGCAGAACTTGGATTGCAAAAGAAGACACCGATATAGCCGTATTGCCTATAGGTTATGGAGACGGTCTTTTACGTCATTTTGCTAAAAACGGTCTTAAAATTGCCATAAAAGGGAAAAATTACCCTGTAGTTGGCAGAATCTGTATGGACCAGTGCATGGTAGACATAGGTCCTGATAACAAAAGTGTAAAGAGATGGGACAAGGCTATAGTTTTTGGCAGCACAGAAGATGGAGCCTTGCAAAATGCAGAAGATCTTGCAAGAGCAAATAAAACTATAAGCTATGAATTTACAACAGTGCTTACCCGAAGGGTTCCCCGCTTCTTTATTGGCGGATAATCTTTTTTACTTCCGCTAAAAGATAAAAGGAGCCGGTAACCAAAAGGATTCCCCCTTCCTTGTCAGCAAGGGAAAGGGAATCCCTTATGGCTTTTTTAAAATCCTCTTGTATAGAAAAATCAAGCATCGCATTTTTAAAAGCCTTTTCAAGTCTTTGTATATCCGATTGCTTTACGTTTCCAGGTCTGGTTAAAAAAATCTTATCAAAAGAATCCTTAAACAAGGGGGCAATATCTTCTACATCCTTGTCCGAAGCAGCAGCAAAGAGTAAATAAGCCTTTTTCTTAGATAAGGAATTTTTTCTAAAAAGAATAGTAAAAAGTTCCATAGTGTTTTTTACAGAATTTACAGTGTGGGCCCCATCTAAAATAAGGGTTTCTATATTTGGATATCCTGCTACCTGGTATATAAGCTCAAACCTACCTGGCAGTTTCGCCTTTGAAAGTCCGAGCTCAATAACATCTTCACTAAGGCTTGGCAGAACTGACTTTACTACAAGGGCTGCTAAAGCCGCGTTCTCTGCTTGAAAAGAACCAAGGAGCCGCATAACAGGTCTTAAAGGACGCTTAAAGAATTCAGATTGAATGGAAAATTGCATAGTAAATGTATTATTTTTTACAACATCATAAACATTTTCTTTACATAAAAAACCTTGATTAGTATCATTTTCTTTACTATAAAGAATACTCCTTAATTCACTCTTAAAACATAAAGAATTATAATTAACTAACTGTCTATTTTTATAGACTAATTCAGAAATATTCGATACTGTATCGGCAAAGTATAAGGGGGCATTTTTACCCTCTGCAATTCTTCTAAAAACCTCGCGGACCTCTTCTTTTTGCGCAGCAGAAAAAATAGGAGTATTTTCTTTTATGATTCCTCCCTTTTCACTGGCAATGGCTTGTAAAGTATTACCTAAAAATTCAGTATGCTCCAATTCTATTGGCCCAATAGCACAAGCTGCAGGTGAAATAATATTAGTAGAATCTAATCTGCCACCAAGCCCTACTTCATAGACAGCATAGTCACACGAAGCATTTTTAAAGCACAGGAATGCAAAAAGTGTTACTAACTCAAACCAGGTCACAGCTCTTTCCCCTGGCATATCTTTTACAGGAATAGAGTCCACTGTTTTCTTTAACTCTTCAATAGATTTTTCGTATACAGAATCAGGAAAATCACCCGTTCCGCTTTGAACCCTTTCTGTAAAATTTAGAATATGGGGAGATGTATAAAGACCGGTCTTATAACCTGCACAAGAAAGAATAGAAGTAATCATTGCAGAAACAGACCCCTTTCCCTTACTGCCAGCTACATGAAAAGAAGGGCAAGACTTTTGTGGGTCCCCTAACCTTTTAGCTAGGAAATTCATGGTATCTAGCCAAAAAATATTTTTCTTAGGAGTTTTTTCAAAATTTAAGTATGTATCAAGCCACTTGCAAAAGGATTCCATATACGTTTTCATTTTAAATCTTCCTTAAATCTTTCTAATGTTACAGAACTAACAGAGTACCGATATGAAATATCTTGTAAAGCTTTTACATCTTCATCACTAAAGACAGGAGAAGCTTTAAAAGATGGAATAACAACATAAGAAGCATCTTTTTTATAGATTGCAAATGAAGCGCTAGAACCATTCTCAAAATCTTTAGACAATATTAAATCAGGAATTAAATGCTTTGCAGGTGAAAGATTTACAAGATTTCCATGCCTCAAAAGACTTTCACTTTGGTTTCTTGAATAGTGGGTAAGGCATTGCGGATATAAAAAAGGGTCAGCCCAAAAGTTTGAATCTAAGTTTAAATAGTTTTCTATAGCCCAATAACATTCATAAACATTACTATCTTCCCAACTTCTGAAGGCGATTCGAGAAGCTAAAAGGTTTCTCTTTCCAAAAAAAAGGCTAAGAAGAGGCTCCTCTTCTTTTTCATCAGCAAAAAAGGACAACTCTATGGCGTCATCCTTTTTAAGCTGATAGTTTTCCCAGGAGGAATTTTTAGTTGACAAAAGGAAAATATCTTGCCTTTTTGCTGCAATTTCTATTAGGTTGCTTACACTTTGTGTATCAGCAGGCCAAATAAAATCTGCAGCAGCCCCTGCATCAAAATTCCAATCTTTGCCAAGCCAAATGCTTCCACGTAAAAATAATTTTATCTTTTTATCATTTTTTTTTATTGATATAGACTTAATCTGTTTTACATCCTCTTCTTTTAGAAAAGAAAGGGTTTCTTTTTGGGGTCCCTCTTTTTTTTTGCTAAAAGGAAGAAAAGCAAACAGTAAAATCAATAAAAGGAGGGCATCAAATATATAAAAAATGATTATTCCAGCTTTTGAAGATATTTTTTTCATTTTATTCTCCTAAGATTTTATTTTTTAACCGTAGCCTTTTTACTTTCATAAGGGAAAAAGAACTTAGAATAAAAAATACTTGTACCACTATAGCCACTGGCAGTATTTTTTTTGCAGCTGTCATATTCCATTCTCCCCTTGTCACTTTTTTAGATTTTACTTTAACTTGTCTTAAAGAATCCTCACCACTAAGGGTTAAGAGACTATCACAAATAAAGTCTAGGGGCCTTGTGTCTAACATTTTAGCAGATGATATGAAAGGTAACATCTGTGAAGAAAAACTAAGGCGGTCTCCTAAAAAAATTGCAGAAATATCACCTGACCTTTCCCTAGGGCTTAGAGAAACTGCTAGATTAAAGGGGCCTTTTTCATCTTCTTTTTCTGCCTCTTGAAGAAGCAAGGAAATATCACTAAGCTTAGTTTGCCAGGCTGTATCTTGGGTAACTAAATAGGAAGAAACGGTAAAAGCACTATCTGCGGCAACCTGATTGTCTATAGCAATTGCGCAAGGCCACATAAGAGTTAGCCCCTGGGAAGCTGCTTTTTGTTCTTCTACTTTTACCCAATAGGGATAAGGCATGTATTCAACGGTTCCCTTAGAAAGTGTGTTTGAATCATTTGTAAAAGGAATAGTGAAATTATTGGTATCAGAGGTAATTGAATCTTCCTTAAAGTATATACCAAATTCTTCTAGCGCATAAAAGAGATTGGAATTAGGACTTTTGCTAACTGTCCAATCTTGCATGTTTATGTCAAAGGGACTGGAAGCAACAAGGGCTTTTCCCCCTTTTTTTATAAAAGAGACAAATACAAGCGCATCTTCTGCTGTAATATCAGCAGAACCGATAAGAAGAAGTGGTATTTGGTCTAAAAGAGGGAAAGAAATTTTTCCATTACCACTTTGGGAAGGCAAAAAAGTCTGGATAATGGAAAAGCCCTGACTTTGCAAAACTTTTACTAAGTACAGGTAGTCATCACTTTGCAAAGTTATATCTCCATTTCCATAAGCAAAAAGGACCTGGATGGGACGCTGACTTTTACGGACTAAAGCAGAAGTTTTTTCCGCCAGGCTATATTCAAAGTTCTCTAAGCCAGTTACAAAAGGAATAACAAGACTTTGTCCTAAATAAGTAAGAACTACAGTTGAATAGATGTTTATAATAGAGTCTTGATTTTTTGAGGAACTTCTTACAGGCTGGGGAAAAATTCCTGCTGAAGAAAGCTTGTTTTGAACTTCTTGACGGTCAGCATCAAAAACTTTATAAGAAATATACCGACTTTCAGCTGCAAAGACCTTTAGGAAATCATCAATATCTAAGGTTTCCTTAAAAAGTTTTTTTGTCTGAGAGCTTCGATAGTATTCAATGGTAAAGGGCTGATCTATTTCTGACAAAAGTTCTTTAGAATAAGATGAAAGGGAAAAAGTCTTTTGTTTCGTGAAATCAACCTTAAAATAGAAGAATTTTGAATCACAGAAAATCAAAAAAAAGGCAGAGAAAGAAAGAAATGCTACCTTCTTAAAAATGGGGGAAAGCTCACCCCGTTTTTTTTCAAAGGTATAAAAGGCAAGAAAAAGAAAAAAAACTGAAAAATTAAGGTAAAAAAACACATCACGGCTATCTAAAAGCCCCTTCTGAAAAGAATCAAAGTGGAAAAGCAAAAAGAAAAGAAGCGATAAAAAAGCTGTAAAGGCAAATGAAAGGGCTTTTCGGCTAATTAAAACTGATAAAAAAAGAGAAAAAGTAAGAATAAACAAAGAATTTAATAGTATTTCAATATAACAGCTTATAATTTGGGAAAGTTCTATGAGAGAAGCAAAGAGAAAATACAGGGAAAAAGGAAGTGTTAGGAAAAGGATGAAAAAAAAGCAGGTTAAGATAGCAAAAAATTTTGCAAATATCTGTTTTTTTATTTCATATTGAAAAGTACAAGCTGGTAGCAGGATAAGCAAGACAGGAATAAAAAAACTTAAAGCATATGGAAAATACGAAAAAAAACGAAAGCTTCCGCTTGTAATAAAAAAATCAGCAAAAGAAAAAGAGAGAAAAAAAATAGAAGATACATAAAAAAAAGGACTTATGAGTAGGCAAAAAAGATAATACTTATAAAAAGATTTCATCATCTTCCTTCTGTAAGCTTAACAAAGGCAGCTTCTAGGTTTTGCTGCCTTGAGATCCCTATTATTTCATCAGCAGTCCCCTGGGCTACGACCTGCCCTCTGTTAAGTATATAAATTTTATGACAAAGTTTTAAGGCATAATCAATATTATGCGTTGAGAGTATAAAAACTTTACTTTTAGAAAGACCCTTAATCAGTTTTTTCATATTAACAATTTGAATAGGATCGAGCCCTGAAGAAAATTCATCCATAACAATAAGACTGGGATTACAAACTATAGCCCTTGCAACTTCAACCCTTTGTCTAAAACCTTTTGAAAGTACAGATAACTTAGAAGCTGCAACTTCTAACAAGTCACAATCTGATAGGGCCTTTTTCACAAGAGAAAGGACTGCTTCCTTTTTTATGCCACTAAGAAGGGAGTGAAAAAAAAGATATTCATAAACATTTTGGTTTTCACATTCAAAATCAGGGTATTCGGGAATAAAAACACTTCTTTCAGGTTTAGTTATAGAACCGCTTGAAGGAAGAAAATATCCGCAAATAGCCTTTAGCAATGTAGACTTTCCTGCTCCATTTGGTCCTATAATGCCAGTCACCTCACCACTTTTTGCTTGAAAATTGATATTGGAACAAGCAGTTTTTTGATTTCTCCCCTTCCCAAAAATTTTACAGAAATCTTTAACACAAACTTCTTCAGTCAACATAAGGGATCTCTATATGCATTCTGTCACGGGTAAGCTGAGCGGCAGGATAAACTTCTTTTGCTTGCTTAAGCAAAATGTCAAGTTCTTTATCCGTGTAGCGGGGGCTATAATGTATCATAGCCATTCTGCTAACATTTGCGTCACGAGCAATCGTTGCAGCCTGTCTTGCTGTCATATGCTTTTTTTCTTTAGCTTGATCTTCACAATCGTCAGCAAACATCCCTTCGCAAATGAGCAAATCTGACCCCATCACTTCTTTTGCAATACTTGGAAGATATAGTGTATCTGTAACAAAAGAAAATTTTCTGCCACTACGGGGCTTTCCAACAACTTCTTCTGGTTTTATTTCAATACCATCGCTGTTGATTACGCTTTGCCCATGCTGTAGTTGCCCCCAAAGAGGACCTTTAGGTACTTTTAGCCTAATAGCATTTTCGGTAGAAAATTCCCCTGGCCTGTCCAATTCTTCTAAAGTGTAGCCAACGCAGGTCTTTGTGTGCTCTAAGGGAAAGGCCCTTACATAAAAACCGTCACCTTCGTGAACAAGACAAGGAGCAGTAATTTCTTTTACTATAATAGGATAGTTAATGTACATATCAAGAACTTTGCGACTAGTTTCAATATATTCTGCAATCTTAGGGGGGCCATAGATATAAAGCGGCTCTGTCCGTTCTACTTGGGCAGATAGCATAAGAATACCAGGCAGACCAGTTACATGATCTGCATGGGTATGAGAAACAAATATAGCAGTGATTTTTTTCCACTTAAGATTAAGTCTTCTTAAAGAAACCTGAGTTCCTTCACCACCATCAAATAAAAACAAATCACCATCACGGCGAAGTAAAACTGAAGTAAGATGACGGTAAGGCAAAGGCATCATGCCTCCACACCCCAAAACAAAAGCTTCCATATTCATAGCCCTATTTTAGTAAAAAAAAGACTTTACTTCAATAGGGCGTAGGGCCTAAGATCTTTGACCTGAAAGTTCAATGTAAATCTGGTCGGCAAGACCTAAATGGGCATTTTTTGTAATCTGCTCAGCATAGTTATCATACATCATGTCTTCGTACATATCACGTGCATAATCTTCTTTGCCAAACAAATCTGATTTTTGTATAGTTTTACGGGCAGAAGAGAGCATTATTTTTACAAAATAATTTTCAAGCTCTTTCGATTGGGTATAAAGCTCAGAAGTTCTATCTATAACAGGCTTTTTCCCCTTTGAAGAGCTTGAATTTGCAGCGAATCCTTCAGGACTAGCAGTTTTATCGCTTTCAGCCGTGTAGTAGCCAGAAAACCCCTGTGTGTAATCACCATTCAGTCTATGATTATGAACTAATTGAGACGAAGCCACACCAGAAATTGTATTATCATGTACACTTTTTTGCACACTTTCATTCTCTTTTGAAGATTCTACTTGCTTAAGTAAAGCTTCAAAGCGGGTTCTGTCACTATTAATCTTAGCCTGTTCAATAGCCCCCTGACCGTCAGAAAGAGTTCCTGTAATAAATGTACCACCTACACCGCTAACAGCCATTTACTTACCTCTTTAGTCCAGCTGCAGTCTGCAACATATTATCGCTCGTTTGTATAGCCTTTGAGTTAAACTCATAAGCTCTTTGCGCTACTATCATGGCAACCATTTCGTTTACAACGGAAACATTGCTCATTTCCAAGAATTTATGCTTTGTAATACCCATTCCGTCAATTCCAGGACGACTTGCTATGGGATCTCCGGAGGCATTAGTTACCTTATAAAGGTTGTCACCAACGTTTTCAAGTCCAACAGCATTGGGGAAACGATAAAGTTCAATCTGACCGACATCAATAGGATCAAGATTTCCGTTGACCTTTACTGTTACCCTTCCCATGTCTGAAACTGCAAGTGTTTCCAACTGGAAACCTTCAGGCATAATAATTTCGGGAATAAGGCGGAGACCGTTTGCAGTTACCATCTGACCAGTTGAATCAACCTTAAATGAGCCATCTCTTGTATAGGCCCAAGAACCGTCATACTGCTGGACACGGAAAAATCCATCACCGACAATGGCTAAATCTGTATCAACACCTGTTGCCTGTAATGATCCTTGGCTCATTATGCGCTGTGTAGCAGCAACCTTTACACCTGATCCCATCTGTAAACCAACAGGAGTTACAGTATCTTCGGTTGCGGGAGTACCTGCAAGTTTTACATTCTGATAAAGCAAGTCCTCAAATTCTGCCCTATGCTGCTTAAAGCCTGTTGTATTGACATTTGAAAGGTTATTTGAAATCGTATCAATATTAGTCTGCTGACCGTTCATGCCAGTTGCGGCATTCCATAAAGATCTTACCATTTTTTACCTACCTTACCTGTTTACAGTAACAACTTTTGACCAAAGTGTATCCATCATAGAGTCCTGACTTTGGACGCTCTTTTGGTTAGCTTCATAAGCCCTGTTCACTTCAATCATTTGAACCATTTCATTTACTACATTAACATTGCTTGTTTCAGTATAGCCCTGCAGAACCCTCGGTCTTTCCTTTCCCTCTGCTATATGATAGTCACCGGAAATCTCATTTTTATTCCACAAAGAAGAGCCCTGCTTCTTTAAATAACGGTCGTTGTCAAATTCAACAATCTTAAGGCGGTCTACCTGCTCATTTTCTTTTGTAACAATCATTCCATCCTGATTTACAATAAATTTTGTATCTGGAACGGAAATAGGTCCATTTTCTCCTAAGACCGGATAGCCTTCCTTTGTAAGAAGAATTCCTTCTTTGCCTAAATGAAAATTTCCATTACGGGTAAAGCGTTCTCCATCGGGAGTCTGAACAACGAAAAAACCTTTTCCGCCAAGTGCAAAATCTGTACTTGTGTCTGTAGACTTAAAGGAACCTTGACTAAAATCTGTATAAAGCTCATTTGTTTCCACACCAAGGCCAATACTACCTATAATAGGAGCTTGATCTGTAGAGCCGAAAGGGGTTACATGTACACCGTCAGCCTCTGCTCTTCTTAGCAAAAGTTCGCTGAATGTCTTGCTCACGGGAATTTCTTTTTTAAAACCTGTTGTATCAACATTTGCAAGGTTATTAGAAATTGCATCCAACCTATTTTGTTGGGCATTCATTCCACTTGCTCCGATATACCATCCTCTAATCATTACACACCTCTTTTTTATTATCGGCATAAGAAAAGTGATAATTACTGTTTTTGTAGATTTGAAGTAGCAATTTTTTTGTACTATCTTCATTTTTTTGTTGCTTTTATGGAAAACCTGACTTATAATAAAATCAGTGCTTTTATGGAAGATTTTTTCAGTAAAAGTATGGAACCAATAAAATAATATATTTAATCATGGAGGAATTAATAATAATGCCTGCTCAGAACAATGACGAAGAACGTGTGCTTTCCATAATCTTAGGAGGAGGAAAAGGCACTAGACTTTACCCACTTACAAAAGAAAGATCAAAGCCAGCTGTTCCATTTGGTGGAAAGTACAGAATTGTAGATATACCTATTTCCAACTGTATCAACTCAGGATTTAGAAAGATTTATTTATTGACACAATTCAATTCAGCTTCCCTACACCTTCACATTATAAATTCCTACAACTTTGACCGTTTTAGCCGTGGTTTTGTTGAAATTCTTG
>CAJOQA010000217.1 GCA_905236465.1 uncultured Treponema sp. | reverse complement strand
GATACTGATTTTAACAATATAACCGCTGCAGGAGATTGGTCTGTTAACGCTTCTTCAGCAAGCATAATTCAGTCTTCTACAGCAACACCTTCATTTATGTCTTTGGATAACGAAGATGAGATGACAGGAGTAAAAAACTATACTCTTGAGCTTAAAGCCAAAAAGACTGGAGGAGATGAAGGTTTCCTTATCAGTTTTGGTGTAAAGGGAAAAGACCTGTATTGGTGGAATATGGGAGGTTGGGGCAATACCCAGTCTTGCGTAGAAAAAGGAACTTTGCAGGGTAGGTCAATAATCAGCGATTCTAGACAGATGGTCTTGGAAACTGGTAAATGGTATGACATTAAAATAGAAGTTAAGGGAGAGTCTTTCTACTGCTATCTTAACGGTGAGTTAATCCATTCGTTCACGGATGCCATGAACTTTGATCCTATTTTTGCCCACGTCGGCGAGAAGGGAAATAAGGTAATTGTTAAGATTGTAAATGTTTCTGAAAAGGCTCAGGATATAACTATTAATCTTAATGGTGTAAAGGTTGCGTCTGAAGGCAAAGCTACTGTTCTTGCGGGTTCTTATACTGATGAAAACTCTTTCCGCACTCCAGAACAGGTTGCTCCTAAAACTGTAGCGGTAAAAAATGCTGGTCCAACCTTTAACTATAAGGTGTCTGCTGCTTCTCTTACTATAATAGAGCTTGACAAGCAGTAGGGCACACGCTTAATTTGCCTCCTTTTTTTCGGCCTGTGGAAACGCAGGTCGTTTTTTTTACCCCTTACTTTTTCTTTGGAGTAATAAGGATAAGTAGCAAGGCTGCCAAGTAGGGCAGGGCTAAAAGCAGTGACGGTGGTGTTCCAGCAAAAAGACTTACATTCTGTATGTTAGTAGAAGCAAATTCTGTTACCGCAAAAAAAAGAACTGCCGCTCCTGCAAGTAGGGGGCTTTTTCTTCCAAGATATACTGCTGCTAGGGCCGTCCAGCCCCTGCCACCTGACATTCCCGGAACATAGGAGGAAAGGCGTAAAGCTAGACTTGAACCTGCAAGTGCCGCCGCTCCTCCAGCAAAAAGCCAGGAAATGCACCGGTAAATGTCAGGATTTGTTCCCTGCGAAAAGAGCAGGTCAGGATTTGTTCCTGTTACCCTCATCCTTAAGCCCCTTTTTGTAAACATAAGAAAAGCCATTATCAGTATGCTTGCAGCATAGCAGACGATGCTTGTTGTAAGCCTGGCGAGGGCAGGATTGAACTTAAAGTCTGCTGAGTATAAGACACCCCTTGTATTGAAGAATTGGGATGAGAAAAAAGTTGCAAGGGCCGCAAAAAGTAGGTTCATTGCAAGTGAAATTAAAAACATATTAGCTTTTAGTTTTGCAGCTGCCCGCTCTAGTAAAAGTATTGTCACTAAAACTGTGAGCAAGGAAAGAATGGTCCCCAAAATGGGGCTGCCACTTGCAAGCGTAAAGGCATAGCAGAAAAAAGCCCCTAAGTTGATGGCATATTCCATAAACATGGCAAGCCTGCCGCCATATTCGCTAACTAACGCTCCCAGTGTTAGAAGTAGGAGGGGGGCTGCTATGTGTAAAACAGAAACTATTGCTTGCATAACTAAGTCCTTTTTGTAACAAATTTTTTCGTAACAGGAATAGCTACTGCAAAAAGAATGCAGCCTTGAACTATTCCGCTTATATCAAAAGTGAAGGCTTGGGTCAAGGCAACCCTATCTGCGGATGTATAGAGCCAAGATAAAAAGAGGGAGATTGGAACTAATAGCAAGGGGTTTGAATTTGCGATTAGTGCTGCACTTAGGGCATTCCAGCCCATATTAACATAAAAGCCCTTGTGGCATGTGTAGTAAGTTCCACAGACAGCAAAGAAACCTGTAAGGGCATGGAGTGCACCTGAAATACTTAAACTTAAATACGATGCCCTTGCAGAAGAATAGCCACAGTATTTTGCGAACTCTGCAGAGATTCCCCAAATAGAAAGTTTTTTTCCCCTTTTGCTTTTAAATAAAAAGCAATACATTAAAAAGCTAAAGACCAATACAAGAAAAAAAGAAATGTTAAGGGGAGAGGGGGGCAACAACTGTTTCCATCTAAAAACAGAATCTATATAGGGTAGGGCTAAAAGATTTTCGTTTCCTTTACTTTTACTTTTTGTAATAAGCCCATCAACGAGCGGGAGTGTTGCGGCTGAAATTAAAAAACTTGTAAGAAGAACTTGTGCCCCCCTTTTTTCCTTTAGGTATGCAGCTGGAATAGTTAGGGCTACACCGGAAAGCAATGTTAAGATAAGCGAAAGAAGCAAAAGTAAAAAGGAGGGAAGAGGAAAAGCAGATGTTAAAACAAGGGCTGCTATGTAACCGCCAAAATATACTTGACCCTCGCCACCCAAGTTCATGTTACCGCTTTTTAAAGCTATACACTGACCTAAACCTGCTGTTATAAGAAAAACACTTTTATTCAGCATACTGCCAAAATAATACTTACTTGTAAAAGTCTGGACAAAAAGAGCCTTTAGGGCAGCAAAAGAATTTTCTGCAAATAAAACTATTATCAATAAGCAGATGGAAAAACCTGCTAGCAAGGGAATAAGCGGAACTAAAGCTTTTTTTCTGATGAAAGACTGCATATACCTCCCTCCAAATTATAAACTCTAGAACACAGCGTTAGCGGAAACTCTGCTGCCCCAATAATAAGAATTGCCTTTCCTTCTTCTGCTAATCCTTTAATTCTTTTGCAAAGTCGCCCCTGCCCATCAATGTCAAGGGCCTGCAAGGGGTTGCAGAGTATTATTGCAGAAGGGTTAAGGGACAACTCCCTTTCCAGTATGAGGCGCTGTAACATTCCCCCGCTTAACGAAGAACACTTTTCGTCCGCACGGATATTTACTCCGGCTTTTTTTATAATAGTGTCAGGCTTTTCCGTTACTGGTAAAGCTGTAATCATTTGTTCTACAGTTAAGTTTGGGTTAGAGGCCCTGTAAACCCTGTCGGAAGGAACAAGGGCAGTGCCATATTTTCGCAACATGCTAGCTGACCATCTATTTCCTTTTCTTGTGCCTAAAAAAAATTCTTCCTCTTTTTCTCTAGCACAAATAGTAATTTTTCCCCTTGCATTAAAATTATCCATGCCGGTGATTATGTCTTCAAGAGTTACCATAGAAGGCTCATTCAGTCCACAGATTGCGCATATAGCTCCATAGTCAGCTTTAAAAGATAGATTTAAGAGCGCTGGCTTTGTTTTTGATCTGCATACAAGATTTTCTACGCAAAGAAAATTTTTACCTAAGAAGGTACTATCTTTTTTTGTAAGTGGATAGTCCTCATCGCTTTGCAAAGAAATAGGGGAATCAGATTTTTTTAAAAAAGTTACGTCGTCGCAGTAGTTTGCGGCTTCTGACTTGCTGTGGGTTATAACAATTATATTCCCCCCCTTATCAGCTTCTGCCCGTAAGTTTTTGTAAAGCTTTTCCCTTTCTTGTAAATCAAGGAAGGCTGAAGGTTCGTCAAGTATCAGCACTTCATGTTTTTTTATGAGGGCTTGCAAAAGACTTATGTAAAAACGCTCGTTTCCGCCGATGTTTTTTACTAGGGGCTTTAGCTTTAAAAGCGGGGCCCAAGTTTTTTTTAATGCAATAAAATCCTTGCTCTTACAGATATTTTTTTTATTGCAGCTGATTTCAATATTTTGTTCTCCGCTTATTTCTTCTGCTAAAAGTGGACTTTGTTTTACGATAACTATTCCGTTTTTTATTGCAGCCGATGGATTCTCAAAATATTTTTCTTTACCGTCTATAAGGACTTTTCCTGATGTAGCTTTTAAATTTCCAGAAAGGATTGCCGCCAGTGTACTTTTCCCTGCCCCGTTTTCGCCAAGAAGAGCGTGAATCTTCTTAGCCACAAACTTTATGTTTGCATTGTTTAGGGCTGTTTTAAGAGGATAAATTTTACATAAATCTACAGTTTCAATATCCATACATTACTTCAATGACTGTGGCAGTTTTCTTTGCCCTGACTCAAGTTCTTTTACTAGGGCCGACATCTTGTTTCTGATTTCACTGTCCACATTTTCTATGTAGGTTTTGTCATCTTCAAAATAGCGGACATAACCGTCTGCCATCCCCAAGGTCCGTGTTGCCCCCCAAGGGCTTTTACCCTCAAGATAATCCGTAACGGCCTCTTTTGCCGCAAGGGCTTGATCTGTCATGCAACAAGAAATAATTGTTCCAGCTGCTTTTTCAAAACCATTTTCGTCAAACCAAGTTATGTGCATCCCCTTTTC
>CAJOQA010000216.1 GCA_905236465.1 uncultured Treponema sp. | reverse complement strand
TTCTACATCATGGCTCAAAGTCGCTTGCATGCTTATTATAAGGAAGAAAAAGACTACACAATTATTTATACTCGCAAGGGAAAAGATTTCTTAGGAGCTGAATATGACCCCTTGTTCCCTTATTTTGCTGAATTAAAGGATAATGCTAAGTGCGAGCAGCAGTCAGGGCAAAAGTGCAGTAGGGGAGCCTTCCGCGTCTTTAATGCTGACTATGTTTCTACAGAAGACGGTACAGGTATAGTCCATATCGCACCTGCTTTCGGTGAAGACGATAGTAAAGTCTTTGCAGGAACAGGGGTTCCTTTTGTTGAGCCCATAGACGCAGAATGTAAGTTTACCAAAGAAGTGTCTGATTATGAGGGCCGCTTTGTAAAGGACTGCGACAAAGATATAATGGATCGCCTTAAAAAAGAAGGTAAACTTGTAAAGCGGGACACAATAAAGCACGAATACCCCCATTGTTGGAGATGCGGTTCTCCCCTTATTTACCGTGGAATAGGCAGTTGGTTTGTCCGTGTTTCAGATATGCACGAAAAGCTTTTAAAAGCAAATAGCCAGATAAAGTGGCAGCCTGCCCACATAAAAGACGGCCGTTTTGGTAAGTGGCTTGCTGGTGCCCGTGACTGGGCTGTAAGCCGCAACCGGTATTGGGGTAACCCCATTCCCATTTGGAAATGTGATGAATGCGGTGATACCCTTTGTGTAGGCTCTAGGCAGGAGCTTAAGGATTTAAGCGGTGTTTACCCTGAAGACTTACACAAGCAGTTCGTTGACAAAATAACGATTCCCTGTAAAAAGTGTGGCAAGACCATGCACCGCATACCCGAAGTCTTTGACTGCTGGTTTGAATCCGGTTCTATGCCTTACGCACAAGTTCACTATCCCTTTGAAAATAAGGAAAAGTTTGAGAAGAACTTCCCTGCAGATTTCATAAGCGAAGGTCTCGATCAGACACGCGGTTGGTTCTACACACTTACAGTTCTTGCAGCTGAGCTTTTTGACAATCCTGCCTTTAAAAACTGCATAGTAAACGGTATTGTTTTAGCAGAAGATGGTCGCAAGATGAGTAAATCTTTGCGCAATTACACCGACCCAGTAGAAGCAATCAATAAGTTCTCAGCTGATGCAATCCGCCTCTTTCTCATGCACTCTGCTGTAGTAAAGGCTGATGAAATTCGCTATAGCGATGATGGGGTCCGTGAAGTCATAAAGTCAATAATCCTTCCTTTGTGGAACAGCTACTCTTTCTTTGTCCAATATGCCAACATAGACGGTGTTACCTGTACAGGCCATGAGTTTGACAAGAAACTCCCCGACAATCCCTTAGACAGGTGGATTTTGTCTGTAGCCCAGAAGATGGTTAAAGATGTAACTGAAGCCCTTGACAACTATGATTTGAGCGCTGCTATAGACCCAATGCTTGCCTTTATTGACCAGATTAATAACTGGTATATCCGCCGTAATCGCCGCCGTTTCTGGAAGAGTGGCTCAGATTCAGATAAAATTGAAGCCTATGGTGCCCTTTATGCAGCCTTAAAAACTTTTGCGCTTGTGGCCTCACCCTTTATTCCCTTCTTGACAGAGGTAATTTGGCAGAACCTTAAGACCGCAGAAGACAAGGATTCAGTACATCTTATGGATTATCCTGTCTATAATGAGCGTTTCCGTGACCAAGCCCTTGAATTCCAAATGGCAAGTGTTCAAAAGGCTGTAAGCATGGGACGTAGCCTGCGTAACCAGTTTAACTTAAAAAACAGGCAGCCATTAGCTTCTGTCGCTTTAGTCACTCGTAACGCAGATGAAAAGCGAGTCCTTGCAGATATGCAAGACACAATTGCAGAGGAGCTTAACGTAAAGCAGGTTGTTTTCCATGAACGCGAAGCTGAACTTGTTGAATACAAGGCAAAGGCAAACTTCCGTGTCCTTGGTAAACTCTTAGGAAAAGACATGAAGAGTGCTGCCAGTGAAATTGAAAAACTTTCTGGTGAGCAGATTTCTGCTATCCTGGATGGTAGGGCCCTTAGCGTAAGTGTTGCTGGCCGTGAAGTTGAACTTAACAGTGAAAACGTCATCGTTGAGCGTACAGAAAAAGAAGACTTAAAGGTCTTAAACGATGGTACACTTACCGTGGGACTTGATACAAAGATAACTACAGAACTTAGAAACGAAGGCTTAGTTCGTGACCTCATCCGTGGCATTCAGAACCTAAGAAAGGAAAGTGGCTTTGAAATTACAGACAGAATCCTTCTCACTGTAGGAGGCGATGCTGAACTTGAAGCAGCTTTTGCTATGTTTAAGGACTATATCAGCAGTGAGACCCTTTCTAAGAGTGCAGTTTGGGAAGCAAGTCTTTCTGATGCAGTCTTAGTCGAAGCTGATGACAAAAAATGGTTTATCAAAGTAGCTAAGGCATAAAAGAGGTATGACTATGAAAAAGAATATTCTTACACTATTACTTTGCTCTTTTTTACTCTTTTTCATAGTTGCCTGTAATTCTCTTTCTGTAGCAGAAAAAAGAGGGGAAGCCCTTTCCTTGCTAGATGAAAATTCAGCCTTTTACCTATATTTTTCTGCAGAAAAAAATCAGGATTTAGCAAAAAAACTTATAAAAGCTAGAATTCCTGGAATAAGTGACAAGGATGCAGCTTCTATTGCTAGCCGAATCTCTGATTTTTATGCAGGAATAGGAAGTGAAGTTGATTTTGTAGGGCAGGGGTCTTTTCCAGCAATCGGAATAAGCAGGGCCTTAAGCGAAAAAAATGGTTGGAAAAAGAAACTTTTCGCTAAAGTCCCCTATTATACAAATTCTGCTAGCCCCTTGCAGCTTTCTTTCCCAAAAGAAGACTTGTTATGTGCCTCTTCGAATGTTACAAAGATTTTAGAAAGGTCTTTAACTTCTACTAATTCATTAAATGAAAAAAACGGATGGCAGCAGTGGCTTTCGTCTTCTACTTCTGATATTGCTTTCTACGTTATGGAACCTAGCCTTTGGATTTCTGCTTTTACTGGGAAAAATACCGGAGCCGGTTGTCGCTTCATTTGGGGAGAACTTTCAAAATCAGGGGATAAAGATTATTCTATGACCCTATATGCTGATGTAATAAATCAAAGGGCCTTGCCTGCGGTAAAAGCAATTTTCACCCTAGCTTTTGCCGACCAGGGCATTACTTTGAATACAAATGGTACTATTGTTGAATGTTCAATTCAGTCTATAAGTGAAGATTTTATTTTAAGACTATTTTGATATTTAAGGAAAAAAGAATGGAAAATGATAAAATTATCTTAAAAGCAGAAGATTTAGATGGGTATTTGACCGCAGAAGATCAAAAAGATTTATCAGATTTGGAGAACATGTACACAGAAACCCTTCCTTTTTTTGAAAATGCTGATAAAGACGAGATTGTGAAACGTTTTGATGGCATTGGTCACAAAATGCAGGAAATATGTGCTAAAAATCCAAACATAAAAGTTTATTCCTTTGTAACAGAGGAAGGGGCTCATGCAGAGGCAAGCCGTGTAATTGCAAAACTTAGAAGCATAAATACAGATCATGCTGAGTTCATGTACTATACCCAAAGAGCTTACGAAATGCTTTTCCGCCTTGCGTTTACAGACAGCCATGCAGATAAAAAAAATCATATTATAGTAAAAACACCCGTTTCTTCTCCAGTCCAGAACTATGCGGTCCATAAAATTCCAGATATCGATGGAGACATAGAAAACACTGTAATGTGTGTCATGCTGCGCGGGGCCTTGCTTCCATCCATGATTATGTCAAAAGAAATAGAGGAGTACTCTTCTTCTGAATACGTAACCCCCTTTGCCCTTTTTAAAATCAGCCGTGATGATACAAAGGGTGAAAATGATATGCAATATGTATTGAATCTTAAAAATTCTTTTTTTAACCTTGAAGAACTTAACGGAAAAGATTTAATTTTCGCAGACCCCATGAATGCAACGGGAGGTTCTCTTGTTACCGTGGTAAAATACCTACAAAGTCAGGGGGTAAAGGCTAAGAGCATAAAATTTTTTAACGTAATATCAGCTTTAAAAGGTAGTTTACGTGTAACCAGAGCTTTACAGAACTGCACCTGTTATACCTTGTGGATGGATCCGGTTTTAAATAAGAAGGCATATATTATGCCAGGTTT
>CAJOQA010000215.1 GCA_905236465.1 uncultured Treponema sp. | reverse complement strand
GTTACCCACCACGCAGATGTTTTTATGAACGACACCCAGTTGTCCGCTGATATAGACCGGTTGGGAATAGAGGGAATGAGGCTGGTAAGCACAGCAAAAAGACCCTACCACAAGACAGCAATTCTTAACGCAAGCAAAGACCCAGAGGTAAAGCGGCCTGTCTTCATCTTCCCCACATTCATTGGCACTGTATTTGACGGCTCTACCTTTGAGCCCTTAGCAGATGCTTTGGTAACACTAAAAGAAGGCCAGACAAATGCAGAGATGATGGATGCCTCTTGGCAGAACCCCTGCAAGACCTTTAAAGCAACAAAGGGCAGCTACACTTTCTGGGTTGCACCAGAAGTTGCGGAAGAGGAAAATGAAAACAAGGAGTTCACCTTTACAATTGAAGTTGCGGCTGCAGGCTACACTCCTGTAACTTACACCTTCTCTGTTCCTCTTAGGTCTTCAAATAATACTAGAAGAGAACTTAATTCAACCTATAGCCTAAAGATACAGGATTTGTTCCTCTTTAGGACAGACATTATAAATGAGCAGGAGTAACCAAAACGTTATTAAAATGTTTGTATAGGAAAAGGAAACAACAGGAGATTAAACATGGAAAATTTTAACACAAGCAAAACACAAGGCTTACCAAAAACAGGCTACGAATTTCTTACTAGAACTTACGGCTGGATGTTTTTGGCTCTTATAATAAGTGCTGTTGCAGCCTATGCCGGCTCTCACGTGTATGCGGTAGCAAAATTCGTTTGGGGAACCAGATACACAATCTTTGTCCTTTGCGGACTAGAACTAGCTCTTGTTATAGGTCTTACAGCAGCCATAAGGAAAATATCTGTCAGTGCAGCTGTTATAGGCTTTTTAGCCTACTCTCTGATAAACGGGCTGACTATTTCTTCTATCTTCCTTATCTACAGCGTTCAGTCAATATTTTTGGCCTTTATGTCTACAGCAATAATGTTTGGTCTGATGAGCATATATGGAATTACAACTAAGAAAAACCTTGCAACTGCTGGTCACTACCTGATGATGGCATTATTGGGATTAATTGTGGTATCAGTAGTAAATGCGATTGTATCTATTTTTGTAGGTCGCCTTGGTATGTTAGACTGGATCCTTTCCCTTGCAACAGTGGTAATCTTTACCGGTCTTACAGCTTACGATGCACAAAAGGTTGCTATGCTAAGCGTACATGACAATGGCTCTGAAGACTTTAAGAAAGTTTCTATTTTTGCAGCCCTTAACCTGTACCTAGACTTTATCAATATTTTCTTAAGTTTGCTCAGGCTTTTTGGAAGAAGCAAATAGAAATAGCTTGTAAAATAAAAAACCGGTTGTTTAGACAACCGGTTATTTTTTTGCAAAAAAACTTTTAGCTTATTTCTTTGCAGAAGCCATACCATAGCGCTTGTTAAAGCGATCGATACGACCAGCTGTATCAACAAGCTTCTGCTTACCTGTAAAGAATGGGTGGCAGGCTGAGCAAATTTCAACGCGAATCTCTGGGGAAACGGTTGAACGGGTCTCAATTACATTACCGCAAACACAAACGATTTTGCAGTCCTTGTACTCGGGATGGATTCCATCTTTCATCTTATACTCCTGTTTCTTGCCCGATACTGAAGAAAAGCCAGTTGCCATGAAAGCGCGCCACTGTTACCAATCAAATCAGCACCACAAGATAGATAAATAATAGAAGTCAGTATATAAAATTTTTTACTGACTGTCAATCCTAATTAAACTCTGCTGAACCGCTGTTCATAGAAGCAAGGAAGGCATCGTTATCCTTAGTCTTTTTCATCTTGTCCATAATCAGCTCAAGCATATCTGCATCTTCCATGGGGTTAAGGACCTTGCGCAAAACCCAAATCTTTTGCAGTTCGTTTTCAGTAAGGAGCAGCTCTTCTTTTCTTGTTCCTGACTTTTTAATATTTATTGCAGGGAAAAGACGCCTTTCTGCCAGCTTACGATCAAGGTCAATTTCACTGTTACCTGTTCCCTTGAACTCTTCAAAAATAACCTCATCCATGCGGCTACCGGTTTCAATAAGGGCTGTAGAAATGATTGTCAGGGAACCGCCCTCCTCTACATTTCTTGCCGCACCAAAGAAACTCTTTGGTTTGTGAAGAGCATTAGAGTCAACACCACCGGAAAGAACCTTGCCAGAGGTAGGAACAGTCTGGTTATAGGCACGGGCCAAACGTGTTATGGAGTCAAGAAAGATAACAACATCTTTTTTATGCTCTACCAAGCGCTTTGCCTTGTTTAAAACCATATCCGCAACTTGTACATGGCGGGTAGCCTGCTCATCAAAAGTAGAAGAAATAACCTCTGCCTTTATGCTGCGTTCCATTTCTGTAACTTCTTCAGGGCGCTCATCTATAAGAAGGACGATTATATATGCTTCAGGGTTATTTGCTGTAATCGCATTTGCAACCTTTTGCATCAAAATTGTCTTACCAGCCTTTGGTGGAGCTACAATAAGCAAACGCTGCCCCTTTCCAATAGGGCTGAAGAGGTCAACGATACGGGTGGAAAGTTCTGTACTTATAGTTTCAAGCTTGAATTTTTCGTTAGGATAAAGGGGGGTAAGGTTTTCAAAAGGAATACGGGTTTGAGCTACACGAGGCTCATCAAAGTTTACAGTTTCTATTCTTAAAAGCGCAAAATACTTTTCACTTTCTTTTGGGCTTCTAGTCTGACCATAAATTGTATCGCCACTTTTTAGGTTAAAGAGCCTGATTTGGCTTGGTGAAATGTAAATATCATCCGGACCTGGCAGATAAGAGTTTTGAGGACTCCTTAAAAAACCATAACCATCAGGTAAAATTTCAAGGGTTCCGCTAGCAAAAATAATTCCGCCATGCTCTGTGTGGGCCTTTAGGATACAAAAGATAAGATCCTGCTTTTTCATAGCCGGCATATCTTCTTCGTTAACCCCATACTGAATGGCCATATCCCTAAGCTCATGCATTCCCTTTTTAGTAAGGTCATTTATAACAAGCCTAGGTTTTGATTCATATTCTTCTGGATTTTCTATGCGCTGGGCGGCTTCAACAGCTTCCAATCTTGCCTGAGCACTGCGTTCATAACTATTAAAGCGACCGTTGTTGTTATAACGGCGGTAGTTATTGTTAAAACGATTATTGCTATTGTAGCGGTTACTATAGCGGCCGTTGTTATCGTAGCGGTTACCTTCATACCGATTGCTTTCATAGCGACCAGAATCGTAGCGGCCATGATACGAAGGAGCAACCGTTTTTTCTGAATCTTCTGGCTCTGCTTCAGGACTTTTTTGCTCACTGGGACTACTTTCTATAGAAACAGGCTCTTCTTCTTTTGTTACAGTTCCTTCATTTGTATTTGTATTAGTATTTTCGCTAGTACTTTCTTCTTGATTTGTACTTTCTTGTTGTTCTTCTTTTTCAGAAGGAGCAGGGGCACTTTCTACCGGTGCAACTTTTTTTACAATCCTTCTTCTTTTTGGTTTTGCAACTTGTTCTTTTTCAGCATCAGCTGCTGTTTCTTGTGGTAAAGATGAATCAGCAGTTGAATTTTCTTCAATCAACTCCGGCTGTTCTGCTGTAACAGGGGGCGTTCGGCGTTTAGTGTAAGCCATCAAATTTCTCCATACAATTTATGAGTATATTAAGTGATAAAGATAGAAGTATCTCTAATTTAGAGATTGCCTCGTTAAAAATACATGATAAAAATTTCAAGGAAAATATTCTCTTTAAAAACAGGGTCAATTCCCCATTGGTTTAGACATCGGTAAAGAAAAGCTAAACAAAAAGAGTTCAAACTTTCTTTTATTCTATTTTATTAATAAAAAAGGCCTTTTGTCAAGACTTAATTTAGCCACTAACAGAAATTTTTAACTTGGTTCCCCCGTTTTCATAATAAGAGACTTTTTAAACTCATCAGAGGCCATAGAAAAAAGGTCTACATCCGGCATCTCTTCGGTCATTGAAACCTGCCCTTCAAATTCAACATTGTCAGCAATGCGGAGATAAGAAGTCTTAATATCACCTTTAACTTTACTTCCCCTACACAATTCAACAAAATCGCTTGCCTCAAGGTTTCCTGTAACCCTACCGGAAACTATTATTGATTTTGCGCTTATTTTATCTACCTTGCAGACAGCGGTTTTATCTATTTCTATGTCGCCGGTAGAGTCAATTACACCCGTAAACTTTCCTGTAATTACAAGGCTGTCTGTAAAGGTCAAGTTTCCTTCAAATTCTGTTTCTTGACCAAATACTGTTTCATTTTTGTTTTCATTAGCCATAAGCTGAATCTTATCCTATTTATTATTTGTTTTCAAGCTATAGGGCCTTCCCTATTGTAAAAATTCTTAAAGTCTTCTGAATTTACATACTCTTCAAAAGCATCAAAAACTTTTTTTGTATAATGGACTCCAACTAACTTTTTAAGTTCCGTTAAAGCTTCTTCGAGTGTAAGAGGTTTTCTGTACGGACGATCTGAAGTCAGGGCATCAAAAATATCCGCGCAGCTGACAACCATTGCCCCTTCAGGGTATTCGCCCTCTTTTTTACCATAATAACCGCTGCCATCCAACCTTTCGTGATGGTAGCGGACAAAATCCTTTACATCGTTAAAGAAGGGGTTATTATCTAAAATCCTATAGCCAATTTCTGTGTGGTTTTTAATCTTGCTGAATTCGTCATCACTTAAACCACCATGCTTATTCAGGATGGCATCCCCGATACCGATTTTTCCAATATCGTGCAACATAGCCCCATAACGGATTTGATGGAGTTGGCTTTCATTATAACCTAGATTTTGTGCTATATGAACTGCATATTCCTTAACCCTGTCGGAATGGCCTTCGGTGTACTTATCCTTTGCCTCTAGGGCAGAAGTAAGGGATTTAACAACACTAAAATTAGATTCGTCTAACTTCTTGTAGAGCTGACGGTTGGTTACTTCGCTTGCAAAAAATGCCGCTGCAATTTCAAGCATATAGCAATGCTCGGTACCAAAAGGATTTTTATTGTTAGACCTGCGGCACAAGGTTATGACACCCAACTTTGTCTTGCTATTACCAAAGGGAACGGATATAAATGAACCTTCTATAAAAGGCTCCTCTTTTATGAGGGAATAGGATGGATGTTCTGCCCTATTGGGCACGCTTACGCTCTTATTCCAAGAAAAAACCTGTCCTGAAATTCCACTCCCGTTTTGCAAGGAGTCAGGTTGCCCTTCAAAGCCTTCGTAGGAAAAAGGAACTAAAAGAGAAGTTTCTTCTTCAAATGCGTAGCAAACGCCAATGTCAAAGTCAATTTGCGGCCGTAAGTCTGTTAAAAGATTCTTAAATACTTCGTGCAAAGTGTTGTGTTTTTGCAGGGCAAAGGGGTACTGGGTCATGTGCAATAGCTCTCTTTGCCTGCGGTCAGCAACTGAAGCCGCATACAGGTTTATTTGTAGGCGGGAAGTTAGGGTATCTAAAAAATTAAGCTCTTTTCCGCCAAGTTTCGCCGCATCCTCGTCCTTTTTGCAGACAAGCATAAAGGCTAGGAATTCAAAAGAATGGACTACTGGTATAAAGAAGAGTCCGTTATAAACGTTAAGCAAAAAGTGGGAGACTATGGGGTCGTCTATATGATAATCAGAAAAAAAACGGTCAACAGAAACCATCCCTGAAAGCATAGAAAGGCAACCGATAAAAAGAGTGTCTTCTGGAAAAGTTGTAACCCCTTCCCTGTCTATTTCCCTATATTCATGGCTTTCGCTAGAATGGTAAAAAAGATGAACTGTATAACCAGGCACTGATTTTTCTACAAAGGCTACCACAGACTGAACCAGACCTACGAGGGTAGTCCATTTATCAAGTTCATCCATGCTAAAGGTGTCGTTCTCAAAAAAATCACCGCTTGTCAAATCTGTCATAAAGTTATTATATAGGAAATCAAATTATTTGACAAGACAAGCACTTGAATTACACTAAGTTTCTTGATATAATGATAAAACTTTACAGACGAAACTATCAGGGGAAGATTCGTGTTTTTAAAAAGTCTTGAAATTTTTGGTTTTAAATCCTTTGCTGACAGAACTCATATAAATTTTGCTGATGGAATTACAGCTTTGCTCGGTCCCAATGGTTGCGGTAAAAGCAATGTTGTTGATGCCGTGAAATGGGTTCTTGCAGAAAACAAGTCTAAAAATCTGCGCGCAGCATCTATGGAAGATGTTATTTTTAATGGAACAGAATCAAGGCCCGCCCTGTCTGTAGCAGAGGTTACGCTGACCATAAGCAATGAGAAAAATTTGCTTCCAATAGATGACAGTGAACTTGCTTTAAAGAGACGCCTGTATAGATCTGGTGAAAACGAATACTTTATAAACGGCAGGCAGGCCACAGCAACAGAAGTCCGTAGGCTCTTTATGGACACTGGTGTTGGAAAGGCTGCCTATTCTGTTATGGAGCAGGGAAAAATCGACCAGATTCTTTCTTCAAAGCCAGAGGATAGGCGCTATCTTTTTGAAGAAGCGGCAGGAATCAGCAGGAGCAAGGCAAAAGTTGAGGAAGCTGAAAGGGAGCTTGAAAGAACAAGGGCAAACCTTGCCCAAATTGACATAGGGCTTGCTGAAACAAAAAGGAACTATGAAAGCCTTAAAGTTCAGGCTGAAAAAACAAAGAAATACAGGGAATTAAACGAGGCAAAATTCAATCAGGAATTAGATATTCAGCTTCTAAAACTTAAAGACTTTACCCAAAACAAGGCCAGGCATGACAGCGAAAAAACAGAAGCTGAGCAAAAAAGGGATGCCGTAATAAAAGAAATAGAGGAAATCTACAACACCCTTAATGAAAATACAGATAAGATTAAGTCTTTACAGGAAGAGGCTAACACAAAAAACCAGGAGCTGATTCAGACTTCCGCAGAACAAACCGGAAAGAAGAATATGGCTAAGCAGCTGAAAATCCAGCAGACAACAATTAAGGAAAAAATAAGCCAACTTGAAGGGCGCATAAAGTCAACAAAAGACCGTATAAATGACTTTAATGATGAAATCGATGCCTTTAATGCGGACTTGTACGAGAAAAATAAAAAAGTTGAGGAGATAAACAGCAATATAAAGAGCTTCTCGGAAAACATCCACCAGTCAGCTAGCCAGATAGAGGATAACAGGCAGCAAATTTCAGAGAATCTTAAGAATATTTCCCAACTAGAAAGGGAGCGCTTGGCACTCCAGGAAAAGCTTACTTCAATTACAGAAGATATCGTTACAGAACTTGACGCAAAACTAAAGGATGCAGGTTATTCTTCAAGTGCGAGCAAAAGGGCAAAAGAAGAACTGAGCACCAGCCTTGAAAAAATTAAAATCTTTGCCAAGGGACGTTTAAATATACTTAAAGACTGGAAAGCCTTACCCAACCACACGGAAGCGGAAAGCAATGCAATAACAGAGGATGCAGTTAAGGCTTTTTCTGATTTGGGCGCTATGTTAGACTCCCTTTCTTCTTCTATAGATAATTATACGAAGACTACCCCACAGTTTATAGATGATTTTTTGTCGCCTGAAGGTATCATCACTAAGAAAAGGGGAATTGATTCAGACATTCAGTCTAACATAGAAAGTGTTTCTGAATTGCAAAAGGCTAATGAAGAATTAAATAATCTTAATTCTGAACTAAATAAGAAAATTGAAGAGTATAAAGAGACCCTGAACAAGATGCGGGTAACCCAGGCCCAGTTTCAGTCCCAGATCGATGCCTGTAAGCAGCAGATTTCTTTGCAAAAAAAGATGCTTGCCGAAACGCAAAACTCACTTTCTGAGCAGGAAGGCGAACTTTTTGAAGAAAAGAAAAGAAGCGAAGGCTTAGATGATGAAATTCAGGAAATAGACGAGCAGATTGCGGAACTTGAATACAAGGGGCAAAAACTTGCTAAAGAACTAGACAGCCTTGACCTGCAGATTAAGGAATGTAACAGCAAGACTAGCGGTAAAGAGACAGCCTTGCAGAAAAAGACTGATGAAAAAAATAAGTGGCAGGCTAAGATACAGCAGTATACAATAAGCATTGCCCAGTCTCAGACAGAAATTGCAAATATAAAGCAGAACTTTCAGGAACACTATTCCCGCGATCTTATGGAATTTGAGGAACGGATGTATACAATAACAGAAAGCCCTGCTGTTATTAGGGAAAAACTTGCTGACACAAAGCAAAAGATTGCCGCTTTAGGTCAAGTAAACATGATGGCCTTAGACCAGTTTTCAGAAGAAAAAGACAGGTATGAAAGGCAACAGAAAAGCTATGACGATGCTAAAAAGACTTTGGCTGATCTTGAACGGGTTAGCGGAGAAATACGCACAAAGTCTACGGAAATGTTCCTAGACACTTATAATAAGATACGAAAAAACTTTCACAATATGTTCCGTCGCTTATTTGACGGAGGCAGGGCGGAGCTCCGCTTAGTGGATCCTGCGAATGTATTGACTACAGGTATTGACATTTATGCTCAGCCGCCAGGAAAGAAACTTGAGAATATTTCCCTGCTTTCTGGCGGTGAAAAAACCATGACAGCCTTGGCCCTGCTCTTTGCAACCTACCAAGTTCGCCCCAGCCCCTTCTGTCTTTTGGACGAAATTGATGCAGCCCTTGACGGAAAAAATGTCGCTTCCTTCGTAAATGTGCTTAGGGCTTTTGCGAATATAAGCCAGTACATCGTAATTACCCACAACCATAAGACTGCAACGGGGGCTTCTTCTTTGCTGGGTGTTACTATGGAAGAAAGCGGTATAACAAAGGTTGCTCAGATCCGCATGGACGACAATACCCTGAACGGGCAGATTGCCTATGATAAGGATGACAATTTTGTAGAAGAAGATGTTCCTCCTGAGGAAGGAATTGTAATTCCCCCCCGCCCGCCTAGGCGAGAGCATAACCCTGACGGTTCTTTAAAAGAATCTGAAAATGTCTCTGCTATGGAAAAGCTAGCAGACAGCGGAAATGAAGAAAATTCTGAAAATACAGAAAAGGTTGAGGAAGGAAATTCCGAAAATCAAGAAGAGGCGCAAACTGTATAAAAATGGAATTTTTTGAAGATATAAAAGCTAATTTTGATGATTTTGTGGAAAGAACTAGCAAGTTGACAGTGACAATACTTGCGATTCTGCTATTTCTTTTTGTAAGTGCGATAATTGTTCTCATCTTTGCCCTTTCTTCAACTTCAAAAAAGAAGGCATTTCAAAAAGCTAGGACACCTCTTTCTGCAGAAGATTCATTTTTGCCACCTTCGCAACTGAAGTTGACCCAAGACTACTACTTTTCAAGGGAGGCCACTAGCAGTTGGAACAGGAAAGAGAGCGACAGGTGGTTTTCAAAACCTAATTCCGTAAATATGAATGAATTACATCAGGCCAATGAACAGGTCGTTGATGAAATAATAGGAGCAGCTCCATGAAAAAGAGGATTTTATCAGCATTGGCAGTAATGCCATTCTTTTTGTTAAGTCTTTCGGGGATAAGCAGTCAGGAAAGCCTAAGCGAAGCAGAGACGATAACAGTTCCTGCAAATGTACTTGGCAATACAGAGGATGCAGAGTATACGGCAACTGATGTTGAGCCTGCTGAAAGAAAAAAAGTATATGAACCTAGCACAGAAGAAAAGCTTTCTGATATAGAGCCAATCGACCTTCCCTTGCTAGAAGGGGAAGAAAAGTCTCAAACCACAAGCAGTAAGTCTGGTCCTATTACAACTACTAGAATTACGACAGAGACAATTACGACTAAGACGGTTACAACTGTTACAAAGGAATCTTCTACAACAGAAACCACAGAAGGTGGAGAGAATTTAGTCAGCGAGCCAGCTAAGGCTGAACCGGCTAAAACAGAAGTTGTTAAGGAAGAACCTGTTAAAACAGAGCCTGTAAAGACTGAACCTGTAAAAGTTGAGCCCGCAAAGACAGAAGCAGCTAAAACAGAGCCTGTAAAAGCTGAACCCGTAAAGACACAAGCTGCTAAAACTGAACCGGCTAAAACAGAGCCAGCTAAGACAGAGCCAGCTAAGACAGAGCCGGTAAAGGCAGAACCCGTTAAAACTGAGCCTGCAAAAACAGAGGCTAGTAAGACAGAAGCTAGCGATGCACCGGTAACAAATGAGGATGAGAACAGCCAGATAAGCGAGAAGGAAGTTAGGGAAAGCCGGTCTGTTACTATAAAAAGAGGTCAGTACTTGGATATTACCTACCCTGGCAGGGGCTGGATTTACCTTGGTGAAAAAGAAGGGGGAGAGCTTTTACGGTACTTTGGTCGCAAGATTGGTATTGACGACACAACCTTTACGCTAAGGGGCAAGGATGCAGGAACAGATCTGCTTCACTTCTATAAAAATGATGCGTTAAGCGGAACATATATAGATGACTATTTAAAGGTTACTGTTCTTGAAGAAGAAGATAACGATGCTCACATTACAGCACCAGCCTATGGTGACTATGTGCCACAGCCTACTAGTGTATCTGGCGGCAAAAAGCCTACTAGTGTTGTAAAAGAAGAAGAGAAAAAGAGCGAAGAAAAAAAAGTAGAAGAGAAAAAGGAAAGCAGTAAGAGCGAAGAAGTAAGTGCCACCCAAGCAGAAGCTAGTACAGAAATGGCTAATGCAGTGCTGAACTCTGAAGGGGTAACGGGAGTAAGTTCTAGCGGGGTAAGCCAGGATGACTTGCTAAAACAGGCACAGGAGTCTTATGACAACAAGGACTTTGCAAAGTGCCTTTCAACTCTTGAGGAGTTTTTTGCAGTGTCTGATGAGTCAAAGGTAGATCAGGGGCTTTACTTGAAGGGAAGGGCCTTAGAAGCGCCTTCTTCTTCTAGGAACATAAAGACTTCACTTGAAACTTACCAAACACTTATAAGTCGCTACCCACAAAGTTCCCTTTGGAACAACGCAAATGAAAGGATTACCTACATTCAGCGTATGTATTTTGATATTAGATAAGGAAATATAATGAAAACTAAAAACTTATGCAAACTTCTTTTGCCCCTGTGCACTTTTACACTTTTTTCTTGCTCTGTAAAGAGCATGGATACACCGGCAAGAACGGTTTCCGTTTACGGCAGTGGCAAGGTTATGATAGAAAGCAACCAGTTTGCAATCAATTTAGCAGTTACCACCCGTAATGCAGACATAAATCTTGCCGTTGAAGAGAACAACTTAAAAATTCAAGAGGTAAAAGCTGCCCTTAAGAAAGAGGGGTTGCCGGAAAGCGCGATAAGCACAGCAAACTATTCAGTTTACCAGGAGCAAGATTATACAGATAAGGGCATAGTAACAGGCCTCTATAGGATTAACAACGGGGTGAATGTTCAGTTTGATGATGTGACAAAAATCGGGAAGATAATTTCGGCTGCAATTCAAGCAGGGGCAAATTCTATATCCAGCCTGTCCTATTCAGCTAAAAACACGGATGAAGCCGTTAAGCAGGCAAGGCTTTTGGCACTAAAACAAGCAGAAGAAAAAGCCATGACTTTAGCAAGTGCAAGCGGAAGGGAATTAGGAAGAATCATTCAGATTTCAGAAGAACCGAATTCTGATTACCCCCGTACAGCTACAACAAGTGAATATGCAAAATCAGCCCGTTCAGACGTAAGTGTAAATCCTGCTGACTCTTCGGTCTCTGTTACCCTTCATGCAGTATACCAGTTGAAGTAAAAAGAGAATTCCTATATATTAAACCTGTTCGGAAACTTCAGTTTCAGAACAGGTTACCCTGAAATGAGATGTTCAAAATCGCGCTATTTCAGCGATTTTGAACTCGTCACCTGAGCGGAAACGGAGTTTCCGAACAGGTCTATTTTCTGTTACATTCATGAGGAAACAAAATGTTAGACTACAAATTTATTAAAGACAACCTTGAAGCGGTAAAGGAAAACATAAGAAACCGCAATATGGAAGCTGATGCAGATATTGTTGTAAAG